>JALERS010000023.1 GCA_022763905.1 Prevotellaceae bacterium
GGGTCTTTACGCAAGTTGTAAAGGGTATAGTCCTCACAGTTGCCTATCTCATTGCCAGTCTTGTCACGCAGTTTGCCTATATAGGGAGGTATCAGTACATAGTCTCCCTTACGATAGCACAGTCTCATCTTGGCTTCCAGAATCAGATAGTCCCTACCTCCCTTCTTCTTCTTGCCTAGCATGACATCGGAATAATTGCGGCTGTCCAGCGAATCAGGTATGGCAATTCCTGCTATATGGGCGATGCTGGCATAGAAATCCATTTGTGACATAAAGGCATCGGAGACAACAGGACGTATATGGTCTTTCCAGCAGATGAACATCGGTACATGAGCCCCACCGTCAAACAGACTATATTTGCCGCCCCTCATTCCGTTATGAGGATCATGAGCTCCTATATTGACTACTGCCCCATCATTGTAGCCATCCTGTACTACCGCCCCGTTGTCACTGGTGAAGATAACCAATGTATTCTCTAAAAGTCCTTTTTGACGCAAGTAATCCATTATCTGTCCTACACACCAGTCGGCTTCCAGAATCACATCACCACGTACACCCAGTCCGCTCTTTCCTGCAAATTTCTTATTGGGAACGCGAGGCACATGGGGCTGATGCAGTCCGTAATAAAGGAAGAACGGTTTGTCCGAGGGAACAGTATCCAGGAAATGCTTGGCTTGGTCCAGGAAGAAAGTGGCCATTTCGTCATCTTTCCACAAAGCTGCTTTGCCGCCCTTCATGAATCCTATACGGGGAATTCCGTTGACAATGGAGTTATTGTGCCCATGATGCCATGTCACCTTGAGCATTTCAGGATGAGTCAAGGCTGTAGGTTCCCCTTCAAAATTGTTCTTGTAATCCACCTGAATAGGGTCGGAAGGGTCCAGTCCCATCACCTTCCCGTTTTGTACATAGACCGTAGGAACACGGTCGTTGGTGGCAGCCACCACGCAAGAATAGTCAAATCCTATGCTGTTGGCACATGGTTCAATGGGTTGGTTCCAGTCCACATGTCCCTTTCCCATTCCCAGATGCCATTTCCCGATGGCTGCCGTAGCATATCCATTCTGCTGCAGTGTCCTGGGAAGAGTAGGTTGCTGTTCCCCTATAATGAGAGGAGCATCACCAGGAAGTATCTTGGCATTGGGGTTTTTCCATGGATACATACCTGTAAACATGCCATATCGGCTGGGGGTGGAAGTAGCCGAAGTGGCATATCCGTTATTGAAACATACACCGTTGCGAGCCAGGGAGTCTATGTGGGGCGTGCAGACAGTGGAACTTCCATAGGCACTGACATCACCTTTGCCGAGATCGTCGGCTACAATAAGGAGGATGTTGGGACGTACAGCTTTCTTGCCATAAGTGGTAGCTGGGATAATAGCAGGTAGCAAGGACAGTCCTGCCATCAATTGATGATGTTTCATGGGATTTGATTGGGGGGATATAGGAATTCAGATAATATCGGTATTGTCCATCAGATAGAAACCATGGCTTTTCAAAGTCTGACGCACATTTTCCATATGTTCAAGATTACGGGTCTCTATGGTGACACGTAGTACCAGGTCGCTGATATTACGGGTAGTTACGTTTCTGTCATGCAGAACAGCAGTGACATTGGCTCCCAGTCCGGCTATCAGTTCCGACACCAATTGGAGTTGGCCAGGCTTGTCTACTACAAGTATGGACAAGGTACATTTGCGTCCGCTTTTCTCCAGACCTCGGTTGATGATGCGGTTCAGGAAGTTGACATCCACGTTGCCGCCACTTACAATACAAACCACACGCTTGCCTTTCAGAGGTACTTTCTGGAACATGGCGGCAGCTATGCTCACTGCTCCTGCTCCTTCAGCTATCGTCTTGTGCTTTTCCAGCAGGTGTAAGATGGCGGCGCATATCTCATCCTCGCTGACAGTCACCACGCCGTCCAAGTATTGGCGACAAAGTTCAAAGGTGAGTTCGCCAGGTTGTTTGACAGCAATACCGTCTGCTACCGTATTCACGGAGTCCAGTCGGAGTATCCTGTTTTCCCTCAGACTGTCAGCCATACTGGGAGCTCCTTCTGCCTGGATACCGTACACCTTAATCTGGGGACGTATCTGTTTGACGGCATAGGCCACACCGCAAGCCAGTCCACCACCTCCTACGGGACATAGTATGATGTCGGTATCCTCCAGGTCTTCCAAAATCTCCAGTCCTATGGTGCCTTGTCCTGCTATCACCAAAGGGTCATCAAACGGATGCACAAAGGTCATACCCTGTTCCTCTTTGAGTTGGAGAGCGTGGTTATAGGCATCATCATAGACTCCAGGTACCAGACATATCTCTGCTCCATAGGAGCGGGTGGCCTCTACTTTGGAAATAGGCGCTCCTTCAGGCAGACAGATAATACTACGAATACCATATTTGCGGGCAGCCAAAGCCACTCCCTGGGCATGATTGCCGGCAGAACAGGCTATTACTCCCTTTGCTCTTTCCTTTTCAGTAAGTTGGGATATCATGTAGGACGCTCCTCTTACCTTGAAGGAACCAGTCACCTGCAGATTCTCTGGCTTGATGTATATCTGGGCATCTTGACAGAAGGAAGGAGCCTCCACCAAGGGGGTAGGACGTATGACAGAAGCCAACTCCACAGAAGCACGCCTTACGTGCTCCATGGTCAGTGAAGCATGAGGTGTCATTTGGCACAAACGGTTTCTATTTCTACCAATACATTCTTGGGCAATGTCTTGACAGCTACTGCCGAACGGGAAGGAAAGGAGCCATCAAACTGCCGGGCATACACTTCGTTCATCGCTGCAAAATCGTTCATGTCGGCCAAAAAGACAGTAGTCTTGAGTATATGGTCCATGGTGTAACCTGCTGCCTGCAGAATAGCGCGGATATTCTTGAACACCTGTTGGGTTTGTGCTGTGATATCCCCTTCAACTATCTGTCCCGTTGCAGGATCTATGGGTATCTGTCCTGATGTAAAGAGAAAACCGTTGGATTCTACTGCTTGGCTATAAGGACCGATGGCTGCCGGTGCATCGGCTGTACTGATAATTCGTTTCATGGAAATGGTATTTTGTAATATGTAGAATAATAATGTATATGCAAAAGTAGTGATATGTGGAAAAATAGGGGTTGTCCTGTTCATAAAATTAGCCTTCAGTAATGAAAGAAATTCCGTATTTTTTGACAAATGAGTTAACTTTACAACCGTTTATGGAACATTTTGTATTAGCAGACAATCAAGGACTGACTCGTGAAGGTCTCAAAAGTCTGTGCCTGTCAACAGGTGCAGGTGATATTGTTACAATTGACTGCAAGCAAGCATTGGTGGCTGACTTGCAGCAGCATGAGCGTGCTATTGTTTTGCTTGATTATACTCTGTTTGACTTCACGGATATCAGCGACCTCATTAATCTTCATCTGCGTTTTCCTGATGTCCACTGGATTCTTGTCAGCGAGGATCTCAGCAATACCTTTGTAAGACGGATAATTCTGGAAAGCCAGCAATTCAGTATGGTTACCAAAAGTGGCGACATCCATGACGTAGATTCCGCCATCCGTCTGGCTATCCGCAGAGAGCGCTTCATCTGTCACCAGATTACTGAGCAGATACTTGCCTCTACATCATCCATTCCTCAAGAACGTCAACAACTAACTCCTACTGAGATGGAGGTGCTCAAAGAAATTGCATTAGGAAAAACTACTAAGGAAATTGCCCAAGACCGTCATTCCAGTTTTCATACCATCAACACCCATCGCAAGAATATCTTCCACAAACTGGATGTCAATACCGCCTATGAAGCCATCCGATATGCCATGAGGGCAGGATGGATTGATACAGAAGGCTACTCCATCTGAGTCTACGGCACCATAGGAAAAGCGTAGATAGGTACTGTTGTTGACAATCTTCCGACTCCGTATAGGATTTCTTCCCTAAAGTGCTGCGCCCGCTATACCCCAGAAGGACAAGAGGGCAGAGACTGTTCCGAGTCTGTCTGCAGAAGCGGTCCGAAATCTATAGAAATAAAAAAGCAGATACCCGAAAGGATATCTGCTGATTGGACAGTGTGCGCTTCAAGATGGGCTTGAACCAACGACCCCCTGATTAACAGTCAGGTGCTCTAACCAACTGAGCTATTGAAGCATTTTTTTCAATCTGTCAATGTGCGCTTCAAGATGGGCTTGAACCAACGACCCCCTGATTAACAGTCAGGTGCTCTAACCAACTGAGCTATTGAAGCAATTTTTGTTGCGTTTCGCGGTGCAAAATTACCTATATTTTTGAAATAAGCAATACCTTTGCAAGGAAAAATTGAATTCACGTGAAAAAAATAATTGGAATAGGTAATGCTCTTGTGGATATTCTGGCAAGAATACCTAATGACAATATATTGACAGAGATGGGTCTGCCCAAAGGCTCCATGCAGTTTGTCACCCCCCAACAACAGTCAGATATTGACACATGGCTGGCAGGTCAGGATACAACCATTATGGCTGGCGGTTCGGCAGCCAATACCATCAAGACCATCTCCCGACTGGGACTGGAGGCGGCCTTTATAGGGAAGGTAGGGAATGACCCGATGGGCAGACAGTATTATGACTCACTGGTAAGACAGGGGGTAACTCCGATGCTGGGAATAGAGAAGGAGGTGCCTACGGGAACAGCTGTTACCTTTATCTCTGCTGACGGACAGCGTACTTTTGCTGATAATCTAGGGGCTGCTGTCTGTATGTCGATATCGGATGTGCCGTCAGAAATACTGGAGGCTTATGATACCTTGTACATTGAAGGGTATTTGGTGGCTGACAAACCATTTGTTGAGACAGTGCTCCAGAAAGCGCAAAAAGCTGGAATGAGAATCTGCATGGACCTGTCTAGTTATAATGTCGTGGCAGAGAACAGGGATTTCTTTTTCCAAATCATCAAGGACTATGTGGATATCGTCTTTGCCAATGAGGAGGAAAGTGCCATGCTTACGGAGACAGTGCCTGAAAATGCCCTGCAGCAATTGGGCGAACTTTGTGATATCGCTGTCGTGAAACTAGGAGGCAAAGGAGCATGTGCCATCCAAAATGGAACTTATTATGATGTGGCTGGTATCATGGTGGATGAAGTTCTGGATACTACCGGGGCAGGAGATACATTTGCCGCAGGTTTCCTCTATGCATTGTCGAAGGGTAAGGACATAAGGACTTGTCTGCATTTGGGTAATATTATGGCTGCGGACATTATACAGCATGTGGGGGCTTTTCTGCCAGAAACGTCCTGGAAACGTCTGCATGAAGAATGGGATCTGTAATAGGAAGGATGTATGAAAAAATATAGATTGCTATTGATGTTGATGGGTCTTTTGCTGATCTCAGGCATTCATGCTCAGGAAGATCATGGTTATGAGGTGAGGAAGAACCTGGACTTGTTCAATCGTGTATATACTGTACTGGACCAGTACTATGTGGATACGCTTCATGCAGAGAAACTGATACCCGAAGCCATCAACTTTATGCTGGGAGGACTGGATCCTTACACGGAATATATTCCATTTGATGATACCCAGAATCTCCAGACTCTGGCTACAGGGAAATATGCCGGTGTGGGAGCAGTGATACGTTATTGTGAGAAGAAGGACCGCTGTATTGTCTATGAACCTTATGAAGGTATGCCTGCAGACAAGGCCGGAGTCAAATCGGGAGATGTCATCTTGTCCATAGCAGGAGAAAAGATAGCTCCCAAAGGAAAGAAGTCGGTGAATGACTATGTATCTGGTGTCAGTAACCGACTGCGTGGTGAAGCGGGTTCTACCTTCCTGTTGGAGGTGGAACGTATAGGAGAAAAAACAGATACTTTACAACTGAAGATATGTCGTGACAATATCTCCATGCCAGCTGTGCCTTATGCTACCATGGTGACCGACAGTATAGGACTGGTCAAATTGACAACTTTCTCCAAAGGTTGTTCTGACCTGGTACTGAAAGAGGTCAGAGAATTGAAGCGGAAAGGAGCCCGGTCGCTCATACTTGACCTCAGAGACAATGGCGGAGGTCTGGCCATAGAAGCAGTGAACCTTGTCAACCTCTTTGTGCCGAAAGGGGAACTCATACTGAGTATGAAGGGAAAATACAAGCCCTCCGCGGTACATTATTATACACTGAATGAACCGGAAGACTTGGAAATGCCTTTGGTAGTACTCGTGAATCAAGAGTCAGCTTCCAGTTCTGAAATTACCTGTGGAGCTTTACAGGATTTGGATAGAGCCGTGGTGATGGGGGAACGTACCTATGGAAAGGGTCTGGTTCAGCAATCTTGCGAATTACCTTACGGGTCGGTGCTCAAGGTGACTACCAGTCATTATTATATACCGAGTGGAAGATGTATCCAGGCTTTGGACTATTCCCGCCGCAACGGTTCGGGAGAAGTATACCGAACACCTGATAGCCTTACTCATGTGTTCTATACCAAGGCAGGACGCCAAGTGAGAGATGGAGGAGGTATCACCCCTGATATCAAATCGGTACCCGACTCCCTGCCTAATTTGATCTATTACCTGAAGGCCAGTGACCAACTGCAGAAATTCTGTTCTCAATACAACAATACCCATGTTACGATGGCAGCTCCAGAGAGCTTCTCCTTGTCGGAAGAGGATTTCCAGACGTTCAAGAAAATTCTGAAAGATGATGACTTTTCTTATGACAGACAGACTTACAAGGCTATGCAGGACCTGCGTAAGATAGCCAGAAGTGAAGGATATGAAAAGAGTGCCAAATTGGAATTTGAGGCTTTGGAGAAAAAATTGCAGCATGACTTGGACGATGACCTGAATATATGGAAAAAGGAAATAGTAAAGTGGGTCAATGCAGAATTATGCTTGTATCGCTATTATCGCACAGGCTACTATGCTTCTCTTATTCCTCATGACACAGTCGTCAAGGATGCTATCCAACTCCTGAGGCAACCGCAGAAATATAAGAAAATACTCAAAAACAAATAGGAGATATACTCATGAAAAAAAGTTTATTGACATGTATGGCCATTGTCTGCCTGTGTCTGCAGACAAAGGCAGACAACAAAGCGACATGGTTCCGTAACAGTGCCATTTCTCCAGATGGCAAAACCATTGCATTCTCTTACAAAGGAGATATCTATACAGTAGATGCCCAAGGTGGACAAGCCCGTCGTCTTACCTCGCATCCTGCATATGACGGGTATCCCAAATGGTCGCCCGACAGCAAGAGCATAGCTTTCGCTTCTGACAGATATGGCAATTCAGACATCTTTGTCGTTTCTGCTTCGGGAGGCAAGCCTAAACGATTGACCACTCACTCTGTTTCAGAGGTGCCCGAGGCTTTTCTGGATAATGGACACATATTGTACTCCGCTGCCATTATGCCGGATGTCAAGGATCTTGCATTTCCTGGAAGTTTCAAACAAGTGTGGTCGGTGGACACGGAAGGGCATCGTCCTGTCTTGTTCTCATCCCTGTCGATGGAGTCCATGTCAGTATGTCCAGCCAATGGAGCCATTCTGTACCAAAACAATAAAGGTTATGAGGATGTCTGGAGAAAGCATCATCGTTCACCTATCACACGAGACATCTATGTGACAGAGAACCATGCGAGCGGACGTACATTTAAGAAACTGAGTACGGACAATGCTGAACATCGTGACCCAAGATGGGCTCCCGACGGAAAGTCATTCTGGATGGTCAGCGAGAAAGACGGTACTCTTAATATATGGTACAATGAGAATGGTAGGGAAATTCAGGTGACCCATTACAAGGACTATCCTGTGAGATATCTTTCAGTGGCCAACAATGGAACTCTGTGCTACTCTTGGGATGGGAGTCTTTATACTCTGGCGCAGGGACAACTCCCCGTCAAGGTTGATATCAGCATCGCTGTGGATGACGACGAACTGGTACAACAACCCAAGATCTTGACGGGACAGGTGGTTTCTTTTGATGTTAACAAGGCAGAGAAGGAAATTGTTTTTTCTGTCAACGGAGATATCTACACCAAGACAATGGAGTATGAGACAACACGTCGCATTACCTCTACTCCCGGTATGGAGGCTCTTCCTTGTTTCAGTCCTGATGGAAGGAGCATTGTCTATGCTGCCGAGCGCAACGGAAAGCGTAATATCTACAGAAGTAGCCTGGTCAATAAGACTGACAAGAATTTTACTTATGCTACAGATATTAAGGAAGAAGCTCTTACACAGGGAGACACTCCCTGCATCATGCCCAAATATTCTCCCGACGGGAAAAAGATAGCCTTTATTGCCAATAAGACGGAAATCCGGATGATGGATGTGAAGACACGAAAGGTCATCACTGTCCTTCCTGCCAGTTACAATTTCTCTTATGCTGATGGGGATTTCGATTTTGAATGGTCGCCCGACAGCAGATGGATTCTGACGAGTACGATAGAGCAGGGAGGATGGAACAACCAGGATATTGCAGTTGTCAGCATTGACGGTAAGCGTATCATCAACCTGACCCGAAGCGGATATGCAGACGGAATGCCTTATTGGGCACTGGGAGGCAAGGCTATCATATGGGAATCCGATAGAGCTGGCTATAGGAGTCATGGTAGTTGGGGGGCTGAATCGGACGGCTATATCATGTTCCTGGACAAGCAACTCTATGCCTTGGCACTGATGAACAAAGAGGACAGGGAACTTGCTGAAATGAGACTCAAGAGTGACTCTACCGCCAACCCACCCAAAGATACCGACAAAAAGAAGGCATCGGCAAAAGACAAGAAAAAGAACTCCTCTGCTGCTGCCGACAGTGCCAAGACAGACACGGTAAAACCTCTCCAACTGGATTTTGATGGTTGCGAAGACCGTGTCATCCGACTGACTATCAATTCTTCCCTAATGGGTAATATCTATCTCAACAACAAAGGAACCAAGTTTTATTATACTGCCCGCTACGAGGGAGGATATGACCTGTGGGTGCATGACCTCGAGAAAAACACTACCAGCATAGTTAAGAAAAACATAGGAAATGGTCCCTGGAAACCATCTGCCAAGGGTACCGACCTCTATATGCTGACCAAAGGCACATTGTCAAAACTTACCTTGGAGAATGGCAATGTGAAGCCTTTGCCCTTCAAGGCAGAAGCCGAAGTACAGACACCACAGCAGAGAGAATTCATCTTCGACCATTGCGTCCAGCAGATAGAAAACAGATTCTGCCAGACAGATTATCATGGTGTGGACTTCAAGGCACTTGCTGCCCATTACCGTAGATTCCTGCCTGAAATTTCCAATAGCAGGGATTTTGCTGAAATGGTGTCAGAACTGTTGGGAGAACTCAATTGCTCGCATACGGGTTTGAAATACCGTGGAGTATCTACCTCTCGTCCTACTGCAGTACTGGGTGCTTTCTATGATGCTTCTTACGAAGGGGATGGTCTCCTCATAGAGGAAATTATCAAAGACGGGCCGCTGGACTTGCCCGACAACAGAATCAAAGCAGGCATGACCATTATGTCGATAGACCGGCAGCCCATCAAGAAGGGGGAGGATTATTACCCCTTGCTGGCAGGCAAAGCTGACAAGTGGGTACTGCTTACCCTGACAGAAGGGAAAGGCAACAAGACATTTGATGTCTATGTAAAACCATGTTCACAAGGCAAACAGACAGGTCTGTTGTACAAGCGATGGACTCGCAGGGCTGAAGAAACTGTCCGACAACGTTCCAATGGTAAAGTGGGATACGTCCATATAGAGGGCATGAACAGTCCCAGTTTCAGAAAAGTGTTTTCTGACCTTTTAGGAAAGTATCGCAATTGTGATGCTGTAGTAGTGGACGAACGCCATAATGGTGGTGGTTGGCTACATGAAGACTTGGCTGTTTTGTTCAGTGGCAGGAAATTCCAGACCTTTACTTCCAGAGGACAGTATTTAGGTGCTGACCCCTTCAACAGATGGTATAAACCTTCCTGTGTGGTGATGTGTGAGAACTGCTATTCCAATGCCCATGGATTCCCTTACATGTATAAAGAATTGGGACTGGGTAAACTGGTAGGAACATCAATGGCAGGAACCATGACAGCTGTATGGTGGGAGAATCAGGTAGACCCAACTCTTATTCTGGGTATTCCAGAGGTCAATTGTGTTGGACTGGACGGAAAGGTATGTGAAAATCAGCAGTTAGATCCTGATATTCCCGCACCGCTGCTTCCTGAAGACCAGTTGAAAGGCAATGACACTCAGTTGAATGCCGCTGTAGACTTGATGCTGAAAGAAATCAACTTATCAACACATAAAAAATGATTATGAAAAGACTAGTTTTATGTTTATGCCTGTTGGCATGCTGGAGCATCCTTGACTCCCATGCATACAAATTGCGAATTATGTCATACAACATCCGTTTGTATACCAAGGCGGATGGACCGAAGAATCTGTGGGAAAACCGTCGTGATCCCTTATGTAAATATGTAGCCAAAGTCAGTCCTGACGTGTTGGGTATGCAGGAAGTGGTACGCAACCAATTGGATGATGTGTTGCAACGATTGCCGGAATATGATTTCGTGGGAGTAGGCAGAGACGACGGAGCAACCAAAGGAGAGTATTCTCCTGTATTGTTCCGCAAAGATAAATACACTGTAGTGGACAAGGGATGGTTCTGGTTGTCTGAAACACCCGACCAGCCTTCCTATGGCTGGACTGCCGCCTGCCGTCGTATTGCCACTTGGGTAATTCTGAAGGATAATAAGACTGGGGAGAAATTCTTCTTCTGTAATACCCATTTTGACCATAAGAGTGTCAAGGCACGCAAGGAATCAGCCAAACTCACGAAAGAGAAGTTCAAGAGTATTGCAGGCAACTTGCCCGTACTGTTCTCTGCTGACTTCAATACCAATGAAAAAGAAGAAACTTATTCCCTGCTATGCAATTATTCCTATCCGTTCAATGATGTGTGGAAGGTAGCCAAGAAACGCAAAGGAGGACCTGCTACATTCAATGGATGGGGAAACCGCAAGAATACAGAAGACGAGAAGATAGACTTTATCTTTGTATCTCCCTCAGTCAAGGCCAAGAAGGCTACTATCTACAGCAGTGCTCTGGGTGATGGTTACTTTATGAGTGACCACAATGCTCTCTGGGCTGACCTTGAGTGGTAACAGTTAACAAGGCTCGGGGAGGAGGCCTGTATGAAATATCCTCCATCCAACAACTTACAATAGTTATGAAATTCGAACAGACTATCATCAGACTTTTTGCCTTTCTGGTGTTGCTCAGTGCAGTGCCAGAAAGGATTTTTTCCGCCAAACCTATCAAGTATCGTGTCATTTCACTCCAAGTGGGCAGTCAGAAACAGGCAGATGAGTATGCTCCATGGGCAGAGCGTTGCCTGCAGATATGTCGAAAACTACATCATGTCAACGCTGACATAGTGGCTTTGCAAGGGGTGGATTCCCTGCAATTGTCAGATATCATACAGGGATTGCCGGAATATACTGTCGTGACGACGAAACCGGTCAACGGGGTCATACATTCCAGTGTTCATCCTATTCTGTATAATTCCAAGCGGTTGCGGGTCTTGGACAGAGGTTCCTTCTCTGTAGATGCCTTGACAACTGAACATAGTAACATTGTGGCGGATTCTACTGATGTGAGTTGGGTCTATTGGGGTATGTTCCAAGATATAAAGAATGGTATCAGTATGCTGGCTGCCAATACAGCCATGGCTACCGAAAAGGATGCATCTCGCCTGAAGAATTGGGCGAATGCCATAAAGACCCAACTCAGCAAGATGACCAATAAGACACCTGTATTGCTTACTGTCAGCATGCTGCAGGATGACAGTCATCCTTTCTATCCGATTATTCTGTCACGTTTCTTCCAATTGGAGGATAGCAGAAAGACGGCTGATAAGGTGAAGGGGCCTATGTGTACATATAACCAATGGGGACAGCAGGAGGAACCAGGTCTGGTAACTGATTATCTGTTTGCTTCTCCATCCTTCCACGTGTCCCGTTTCACCGTGTCAGAGTCACGGGTGGGCGAACGTTATTATTCCAGTCATCATGCTCTTATAGCTGAAATGAAACTTGATTCATCCAGCTTCTAAAATATCAAGAGAAGAGACTGTCTCTCTCCGAACTTCTCCTGAAGGACAGAGAGTTCATACTTGACGATGAGTCAGAGTCTTGCTTGTTTCAGAAGGAATCATTGGTCTTTTAAGATGATGATTCCTTCTCCGTTTTCGGTCTCGTCAGTGACTACTATTTTCCTGTAGGGTATTTCAGAGAAAGAAGCAGCCAAGGCGAGTGTCAGAATGCTGAATCGGGTGTTGCTGCCAAATGCCTTGCCACATGCGATGAGGGTACTGCCAGTGGTCACTACATCATCTACAAGGAGCAGATGTTTTCCTTCATACTGTTCTGGATACTTGACATGAAAAATGTCTTTTACATTGTTTATTCTTTCTTGGCGTGACAGGCTGGTTTGGGTCTTGTTGTCGGCCACACGGATGATACAAGTGGTATCAATAGGCAAATCAGTTACCTCGGCAATGCCTGTTGCTATCCTTTCAGCCTGATTGTATCCGCGTATCTTCATACGCTCAGCTGACAAGGGAACAGGCACTATCAGGCTGATGGTATCAAAGAAGCCTGTCCCGATTAATCTGCGTGCCAATAGTCTTCCCAAAGATATGCCGACGGAAGGACGGGAAAGGTATTTAAGATGGCGGAGTATCTGGTGGGACTGAGCTCCCTGTATATAGGTAAACAGAGCCGATGCTCTTTCTATCGGAATTTGTTCCCAAAACAATCTTTCCAACAGATTCTCCTCCTTCCCGTCAATCCGGGTGAAGGGTAATGTGGATAGACATTGGTAGCAAATGTCATGTTCACCGCTATGCAATGCATGGTGGCATACAATGCAACGGCCAGGCATTAATTCTCTCCAGAAATTCATCCATGAACTCATTCTTCTTCCTGATGGTCTACTATTGACATGGCGAGTGAAACTTCAAATCCTCGGCTGATGGCATAACGTATCAGTCTGTTCCGAAGTTCATGGTTGCTTGGGGCTGTGATATGTCTACGGTATTCTGTCAGCAAGTCACGAAGTACTTGCAGGTAATCTTCTTCATTGATTTCTTCCAAAGCGGGGGCAAAAATCTCATGGGCGATGCCTTTCCTCCGGAGTTCTATCCGTATGCGGTTTCTTCCCCAATGGGAAAACATGAGTTTATCATGAACAAAGGCTCTGCTGTAGCGTTCTTCGTTCACAAAACCTTCTTCTTCCAACTGTCGGAGAATGCGGTCAATAGACTGATTGTCCATTCCTTTTTTAGTCATTTTGACTGCCAGGTCAGATAGACAACACTCTTGTCGGGCACAAAGCGCCGACAACTTGTTGTAGGCTTCCTGTTCGCCCCATGGTTTAGGTTCTATCTTTTGCATGTGATAAAGCGTGGCTGTCCATATCTGTCGGACATGATTTCTATATCGTGGAATCCTTGAAGAGCAAAGCAATTGGCTGTCTCTTCCGATAGAAGAGCATTGATTTCACAAGTGATGACACCCTCCTGTACCAGACAGCTAGCAGCCCATCGGGCCAATGCTTCATAGAATATCAGAGGATGACTATCTTCTACAAAAAGAGCCAGGGAAGGTTCATGGTCTTTTACCTGTGTTTGCATGGTGGCTTTTTCCTTTTGCATGACATACGGTGGATTGCTTACTATCAGATGCCAGGGGCCACGGGGCAAGGAGGCTTGTTCCAACAGGTTACATTGGCTGAATGAGACATCTGCGGAAAGGGCATGCGCATTGGCGGCGGCTGTCTTCAATGCTTCGGGGGATATATCAAAAGCTTCTACCTGACAATTGGGATGATCCAGTGCCAAGGTTATGGCAATACAACCGCTCCCTGTACATGCATCACATATTCGAGCGTCCGTGGGTAAGGAGACAAGTGCTTTTTCTGCTATGTCCACAAGGTCTTCTGTCTCAGGCCGTGGTATCAATACGTTTCTGTTGACTGTGAAGCGACGTCCACAAAACAAGGATGTACCTGTTACATATTGTACAGGGAGTCCGTCAGCAAGTTGGCTGATGGCAGTATTCAACTGCTGTTCCTTGTTGTCGTCCCAGTTGTATCTGTCTAACAGAGCATCGGTGGGTCTGATATTCCATAAGTCTTCACACAGAATACGTGCCAATGCCCGTTTCTCTTCAGAAGAGAAACTTTCGGGTAACAGTTGGACAATGTGTCGGTAGATATCCATAGGATTCACAAAGGATGGATGTCCTTTCTCAAGAAGAGACAGAAGGGTAGACATGGAGGAATGTGGTGCCCAAAGCCTTTTCTTCTGTTATCCTGACGGATGGGGGCAGATGGGGGGCTGATATTCCTTGGGAAAGAGTCATAGAGGAACATTCTATATGCATCTCATCCCAGAGGTTTTCCTGGATGAAACTATTGAGCAGTGTGCTGCCGCCCTCTACCATCAGTGTCTGTATGCCATGACTGACCAGCGCATGGAGTATTTGTTTCAGGGAAGACTCTTCCTGAGAAAGATGATGAAACTCATAATGTCCCTTCCGGTCGGCATTGTCTTCGTAGCCGAAGACCCATGTGGGCTGGGTGCCGTCAAACAGATGAAGGTTGTCAGGCAGTATACCTTTTCGGTCAATTACCACCCGCAAGGGTTGTGGGCCATCTGCTTTTCTTGCAGAAAGCATAGGATTGTCCAATAGAGCAGTATTTGTTCCTACCATGATGGCTTGACACTGGGTGCGTAGGGTGTGTATTCTTAGCAAAGAACGACGGGTAGACAGATGGGCAGGGGCAAGAGACGAGCCGATTTGTCGTATATTGTCTATGTAGCCATCGGCACTTTGTGCCCATTTCAGCAGGATATAAGGTCGTTGTTTAAGTTGACAGGTACTGAAATGACTTATCAGTTGTTGGCATTCCTGTTGCAAGATACCGGTTACTACCTTCACTCCTCCTTCCTGTAGCATGCGGATTCCGGCTCCTGCCACTTTGGAAAACGGGTCGGTGCAACCTACGTATACCTCCTTGATGCCTTTTTCCAAAATAAGGCGGGCACAGGGTGGTGTACGTCCGTAGTGGGAACAAGGTTCCAATGTGACATACATTCTGGCATCTGACAGTAGTCGGTCATTGGCTACAGAGGCGAATGCATTGACTTCCGCATGCCCTTCACCGCATTTGCGATGATAGCCTTCTCCGATGATACTTCCGTCCTTGACAATGACTGCTCCTACCATGGGGTTGGGTGGGGCACCTAATATGCCACACCGAGCCAGTTGGATAGCTCTGGCCATCCAACGATTATGTTCGTCAGCCAAACACTTGCACATAGGAGGGTGACACTATAGGAATACCCGCGGTAAACTGGCAATCAGTTCTTTTGGGTAATGTCTATATTGGTGGTGATACCCGCTTGGGTTCTCAGTCGGATTTGTCCATTACGCGGAAGTCCGGTACCATTGGCGGTACAGTTCACTTGGACAGTGTGCTCCCCTGCTTCAAGTACGCGGTCTTCTTCTTGGATGGTTATCCATGGGTCGGCTGTTATTTCTGTTGAAGGAGAATATAGCCGGAAAGAAAGAGAAATGGTTCCGCCTGAAGCAGGAACGGTCTTGGAGAAAGAAGCCTTTTGGGGATAGTTGCCTCCGTTGAAGTCATATAGGGGCTCAGGATCAGTGATGTTCAGCCAATATGGTTGTATGAAAGTATGAGATACACTGTTTTTGTTGGCCTTTACAATCAGCTGGGCGATTCTTGTCTGGTTGGTCAGATTATATTCAAAGAATACAGGAAGCTTTCTGGAATACATTTTACCATCTGTCTGACCTGAAAGATCATCCATTCTTACCCAGTTGGCAGTCAGCCTGCCTTCCCAGTTCTTTGTGGATACTACTTGAACAGAGTCAAGAACCTGGTCGGGATAAACCAGATGAAAAGCATCCACAGGAAGGATACCGAGGGTTTCATAAGAACTATCTGCGTCATCACATGATGTCATGGCCAGTGCTACCACTGCTGCTAGACTCCATTTCAATAATCTCTTCATTTTTCTTGTTTTTAGTTAGTTGACAAATCAAAGATACGAAGAAAAAACGGGTTGGTATTCTTTTTAATAACATTTAGCAATGGGGTATAACAAGTTCACGCCCCTTGCCAGTAAGAATGTGGGAGGCAAGGAGCGTGAAGCTAGTAGTGTGGAAGGTTACAGGGTGTGGGAATAGGGATAGGAAGAGCCCGCACTGACTGTTCCTTCCTGTTTGTCTGGAGGATTACAGAGGGTATTCCTCGAAGGCATACAATACGGTGGAAAGATAGCGTTCACCCGTGTCTGGAAGCAGTACTACAATGTTTTTCCCTTTGTTTTCAGGTCTCTGGGCTACTTGAAGGGCAGCCCAGACGGCTGCTCCACTGGATATACCAACCAGCAAACCTTCGGTACGGGCCAATTCTCTACCTGTTCGGATGGCATCGTCATTGGGCACATCAATCACTTCATCGATGATGGAAGCATTGTAGGTGTCAGGAACAAAACCAGCGCCAATACCTTGGATCTTGTGAGGACCGCTGTTTCCTCCGTTCAGAACAGGAGAGCTGGCGGGTTCCACAGCATAGGCTTTGATGGAAGGATTCTGTTCTTTCAGATATTTGGCAATACCTGATAAGGTTCCTCCTGTACCTACACCTGCTACAATGATGTCCACTTTTCCTTCGGTGTCACTCCATATCTCAGGTCCTGTCGTCAGATAGTGCTTTTGAGGATTGGACGGATTCTTGAATTGCTGTAGGATTACACTGCCAGGAATAGTGTCACGCAGGCGTTCAGCTTCCTTGATAGCTCCTGGCATTCCGTCCTTTCCACTAGTAAGTACCACTTCTGCCCCATAGGCTTTAACCAGATTACGTCGTTCTATGGACATGGTTTCAGGCATGGTCAGTATAAGATGGTAACCTTTGACTGCCGAAACAAGTGCCAATCCTACTCCGGTATTGCCAGATGTGGGCTCAATGATAGTAGCTCCAGGCTGGATGATTCCTTTTGCCTCGGCGTCTTCTATCATAGCAAGGGCAATACGGTCTTTGACAGATCCGCCAGGATTAAAATACTCTATCTTGGCGATGAGCGGATTTTCTAATCCTTGTGTAGCGCTGTACCTGTTGAGAGCCAGCAATGGTGTGTGCCCGATAAGGTCTGTTAGTTGTTGAGCTAACTTGGTCATGATATTTTCATTATATTAGATATAGTAATAGGGATTATATCTGCGCAAACGCCTGGTCAAGGTCATCGATGATGTCATCGATATGTTCTACTCCGATGGACAGACGGACCGTAGTGGGTGTAATGTGTTGGTCGGCCAGTTCTTCTGGAGTCATCTGGGAATGGGTTGTGGTATAAGGATGGATGACCAGTGATTTGACATCAGCCACATTGGCCAATAGAGAAAAAATCTTCAATGAGTCAATGAATTTCCAGGCGTCCTCCTGCGTGCCCTTTATTTCAAAAGTGAAGATGGAACCACCTCCATTGGGGAAATACTTCTGATACAAGGCATGATCTTTGTGATGGGGCAGTGAAGGATGGTTGACTTTGGCTACTTTGGGATGTTTGGAGAGATAGTCTACGACCTTGAGTGCATTTGATACATGACGCTCTATGCGAAGAGGCAATGATTCTACACCTTGCAGCAATATCCAGGCATTGAAAGGAGATATGGTCGCACCTGTATCTCTTAAGATGACAGCTCTAATGCGGGTAACAAAAGCAGCTGCACCGGCCACATCTGCAAAGATGGCACCATGATAGGAAGGATCGGGCTTGGCCAGAGTGGGGTATTTGTCAGCATTTGCCTTGAAGTCGAATTTACCGGCATCCACTATTACACCTCCCAAACTGCTGCCATGTCCGCCGATGAATTTGGTAGCAGAATGCACTACAATATCTGCACCATGTTCTATCGGCCTGAAAAGGATGGGGGCGAAGGTGTTGTCTACAATCAGAAGCGTATTGTGACGATGGGCTATTTCCGCAATGGCATCCAGATTGGTTACATCTGAATTGGGATTGCCAAAGGTCTCTACGTAGATGGCTTTGGTATTGGGGCGGATGGTTGCTTCAAGTTTCTGCAGGTTGTTTACATCTATAATGTCGTTTTCGACACCTTGGGTGGATAGGGTATGCGTGATGAGATTGAAAGATCCACCGTATAGATTGTCAGCTGCAACTATATGGTCACCAGCTTGGGCAATGTTCTGCAGTGCATAGGTAACGGCAGCGGCTCCAGAAGCAACAGCCAAACCAGCTACGCCACCTTCCAAGGCAGCCACGCGTTCTTCAAATACAGCTTGGGTGGAATTGGTCAAACGACCATATATATTGCCTGCGTCACGTAGTCCGAAGCGGTCAGCTGCGTGCTGTGAATTACGGAACACATAGGAGGTAGTCTGGTAAATGGGTACAGCTCTGGCATCAGATGCGGGATCAGGAGTCTCTTGCCCTACATGGAGAGCCAATGTTTCCAGGTGAAGTTTTTTCTGTGTCATAGTAGTATATTTTAATTGTTGTACATTGTCTGAATTGACAATGCAAAATTACTATGCCTCCTTCGCCCATGGAATCCCATATTTGTGGTATTTTGGGCAACAAAGATGTGGTATTTGTAGAAAAGGTCAATTCTTGCAGCCTTATGCTTTACTTATTGGAGGTGCAGGAATTGATGAGCTTCATGTTGGCTTCTGCGGCTTCGATGTAATGGCGTACGCAGGGCTGTTTCTTGAATCGGTCGGAAGCCCGTTCGATAATTGTCTCTATTTGGCGGGTTATAATAGGATAGGGATACTGGCTACAAAGTGCATTGAAAAATGTGGTACCTAGTATGTTGTCACTATTGCTGGAGATGAATTCGGTTTCCAATTCTTCCAACTGAGTATACAGTCTGTTGGTGCGGTGTACAGTCTTTTTGTGGGCTATAGCAGGATGGACGCCAGAGAGAATCATCTCTGCTTCCAGATTGGAGAGGGTCATGATTTCCTCTTCCAGTCTGCTTCTTTGCTCCAAGAAATGGTAGAGCTTTTCGTTCAGTATACTGCCTCCTACACGTTGTTCGGTATTGCTGATAGAAATGGATAGATTGCCCCGCTCAATCACGATGGGCATGAATCCTTCATTGTCCATAAATATCTCACCCATTACGGTGGAGTCTACCATGCCCATAAAATTGAATTTGCCGTGAATAACTTCACAAGAGTCAAGGTTGGCCAAGTAGGAATTCTTGGAAGGTGCTTTCAAGTAGAGCATTCTTCCGTCCAAAGTGGAAACAGAAGAATCGCCCGAAATGTTGTATTGTTCAGAACAAGAGACAATGCCTGCCATACAACAGATGCCGCAAAACCATTGACAACCAGTATGTAATGTTGTCTTCCAGTACTTGTTGAGAGTTCTGACGTTGATTCTATGCATCATGGCATTTGCAATAAACTGCGCAAATATATCATCTTTTCTTTGAATAACGTATGTGGTTTAATTCATTCTGTATATTTTTAGGGTTTCTTTAGAGAAAACGTGTTGACACTATGGGAGTTGTGATACTATTGCAAAGAGGAGAGAAATGCGGGCGTTGGCAGGAAGCATTTATCTTGCAGAAGGAAACAAGTAGCTTTACTGACTATTCAGAATATATTTCTTCATGGACGGAATGGACAGTCATCAAGGAGGACAGTCATCTTGCTATAGCAGGTGGATGACGAGGGCTTTTCTACGGGCAAAAGGTTATGCTACCAGATAATCTGGCAGATGATACAAGAAGGATTAAGAGGCTATGTAGCAGAAAGGTCTAAGCCTGCTTGCCAAGGTGAGGGAAGGGTCTTTTCCATCTTAGTACCCTGATAGGGCGTTGGCTACCGCCATAGAGGCTGTTGTCATAGCAGAAATCCCCTGTAGGAAGAAATCCGCATTTCTCCATCACCCTTCCAGAAGCAGGATTGTCGGTGAAATGGCCGCTGGCAAGAGATGGGATGGATGTTTGTTGGCATACATACTTCAATACGAGTAGGAGAGCTTCAGTGCAGATGCCTTTTCCCCAATAGGGTTTTCCTATCCAGTATCCCACAATAGGTTCTTCTTCAGGGACGGGTAATGAGCAGTTGCAGGAAGGTCCATAACCGATGGCACCTATTACTTCTCCTGTTTCTTTCCATACAATGGCCCAAGTGGTGGGATGGTTGAAGACGGTTCGGATAATTTCTCTGCTTTCCTCTACAGATGTATGAGGCGGCCAACCAGCTCTGGGGCCTGTTTCTGTATCGCTGGCATAGCGGTATAGGTCATTCGCATCACTTTCCTGCCAGTGGCGTAACAATAGTCTGGATGTTTCCATGTGGGATACTGATGAACAGGAGTTACGGAACAGGCATATTCCCGCATTCCTGTCGTTTCTGCAAAGATAGTAAAAATCCCTAGATATGATACTATAAGGGAAAGGAGGGGGATAGTAGTAGACAATAAAAATTCTTCAGAGGTTGTCGGGGAATCATATGTTTTGCTTAACTTCGTGTCATCAAGAAACCAAGGCTTCTTTTCTGCCTAGTGAAGGAGGGGGGAAGACGGGAGTATTGCCAGATAGTAATAGAAGAAAGGCAACCCCCAGAGTTATGAACAAAAAAGAATATATACAAGCTAACCGTGAGTGGATGTTGGCTAAGGCACAGGAGGAAGGTGTCAAAATCTTGTCCAAGGGAATCTGCTATAAGGTATTGTCCTCTGGCAGGAATGACGGCATACATCCTTCCCCTCGAAGCATTGTAACTGCCCATTATACCGGT
>JALERS010000030.1 GCA_022763905.1 Prevotellaceae bacterium
CCACACGCTGATAATACTCGACGAGATACTGAAGGGAACAAACTCTGCCGACAAGTTAAGCGGTTCGAGGATGTTCCTTGAATACATATCCCAGCTGCCGGTCACTGGCATCATAGCCACCCACGACCTTGAACTCTCGAAAATGTCCGATGAGCATCCATCCCGTTTCCACAACTACTGCTTTGAGATAGAGCTGACGGATAATGTGACGTATAGTTACAAGATAACCTCTGGAGTGGCACGCAATCAAAATGCCACTTATCTGTTGAAGGGAATACTGATGTCATAGTATTCCCAATGCGATAGCAGCACATCTCTCGCGTAGATAACAGCAGGACAAATACCCTAATTAATAACGTTATTTGCCATGTAATATCTCTTTGGGCAGGAATCCGTCGATGGTGCCTTTCTCCGAAGAGAAGTTGATGCCGATGGCTATCAGTTTGCGGTGTCGCCCTTGCGAAGGCAGTCGGTCACTTCCATTACCCAAGATGTCGGTTGTGAGGTATTCGCGAAATACCTCGAAGCGATAGTGCCAATAAATCCATTGCGCACCTCCTCATTCGGGAAGTCGAGCAGATAGGCATTGTCCTCTATATTGCAATCCTTAATCGTGAGATAACCGCTTTGGTAGATCATTGGCAGGGGTTGCTCAATGTCAGCCTTATAGTCAATAAACTGCGAGGCATCGTAGTATCTGCCCACCAGCTCGTTGATGTTCTCGTTGCTGTGGGCAAGCAGGCGCACAAGGTATGTTGGTGTGCCTGAGGCAAACCAGAAGTTTCTGAGTTCAAGGTTGTTGAAACAGTTGAGGATGCTGAAGGGATTGAAGATGTCAATCATCCTTCGTCCAAAGTGATAGCCGTCGTATTTCTTTTTCAGACGATCAACGGTTGCCTCATAGCTTATGCCAAGGTCATCTGCCAGTTCCCTGATAGACGAGTCAAAGACAGTGAGCAGTTCGTCCTTGGTGATTCCGCACAGAGCCTCGTAACGCCGGTTCATGCTGATGTCATCCGGCTGGTTGAACCCGCTGAACACGCTCACCTGCGAGAACTTCGTTACTCCTGTGAGCATCACGAACTGGAGGTCCTCGTCGGCATCCTTGAACAGGCTGTAGAAGCCTTTCAGAAGATTGCGGTTGTAGTCTTCCAGTCGCATACGGTTGCCCTCGCTGTCGGTCACTTGCAAGTCGAGGTCAATCACGTCGAGCAGCGGCTTGTCGTATTCGTCGATGAGCACCACCGCCCTGCGGCCTGCCTTTTTGTGTGCCGCCTTAAGAATGTCTTTAAATCTCAGACCGTAGTCTTTAACTTTTGTTTTAATCTGGTAATCATTCTCAGCGTCTGAAAGATACTTGTCAATGACATCATCCAGAGTGCCAGGTTTTGTGAAATTGGCAGTGCCGAATGAAATATGGAACACAGGATATACTACCCATTCCTTTTCGAGCTTGTCGATGGCAAGTCCCTTGAAGAGGTCCTTCCTTCCTTGGAAATAGTATTTGAGTGTGGAGATAAGCAGGCTCTTTCCGAACCGCCTTGGGCGACTCAGAAAGTAGACATGTCCCTCGTTGGCGAGTTTATACACCAAGTCGGTCTTATCGACATACACATATCCGTCTTCGATAATCTTCTCGAAATCCTGTATTCCTATAGGGTACTTCATAAGCTTAACTGTTGCAATTCGGTGGCAAAGATACGTCTTTTTTCTCTTATTAACAAGAAGGAGAAACGAAAATGGTGTGTATAATTGTTAATTTGTTCACTTTTTCACTGGAATCAATTATCCTGTATATTGGCGATAGTCTTTTTTTGTTGATAAAAGCAGAATGTCTTTGAATAGAGTTAAGTACTCAAGAATACTGTGGCATCGCTGGATTCTCTCCCGACGAGATAGTTTCCCTCTTTGCCGAGTCAGCAGGAGTGGGAATAATCTCCCTGCCCGATGATTTCTGGAAGGAGATATAGTAATCATAATTCAATATAGTAAAAATCGAGAGATTGTTTGGAGTGCTACTTCAGATTTTCATTCGTTTTTTTACCGCAAAATTACATATTATCCAATGGTCTTGCAAACAAACGGGTAAAGAATACACTAACCCTAATGTAAGTATGTTATGGATAATACCATGCTGTCTCTGAATAGCCCGGCGAACGCATAGCCCAAGGCGTACACGAATCAAAGATACCAACCACTGTGACTTGCAATCCAGAGATGCCTGTCCTTGTGACTTACTGATACTCAATCCTTGTGGCAGTACTCCCGCGAGAGTACTCCAGTACTTAGGCGAGAGTACTCCAGTACTTAGACGGGAGTATCGCAGTACTCTGGGCAGAGTACTGGTGTAATCCAAGGCAGAGTACTGTAGTACTCTCGCGGGAGTACTGTGTTAATCATACCAATTGGTGTTCTCCTCATAACTCTTATGTATTTGACAACGTAAGCTTATGTATTGCTGACTGTCAAGAACATGTCCACAAACTGGCTTACATAACGAACCAAAATAATCAGAAAAGCAATCTGAATTTGGAACCGTTAACTGGACACCCTAGAAAACATATCAAAAAGCATCGAAAACGAGGAATTATATTCAGAGTACGATGATTTCCTTTGGGAGATTAAAAAGGCTAAAGGCTGGACGGATTTTGAATAATTAGCGCGAATACTATTTTTGTTATGTACCAATGGCAGAAGATAAGGCAACATATAAGTTTATGCTTTCATTAGGTTGGTCATTAGCGGAGCGTGAAGCCGCGATAACAAGTCTGAGAACAAAACAAGCATTACAAGCAAAGAGGGATAGAGGTGAAAGTATTGGCAATCCCAATGCAACTTTGACAAATGCCATGAGAACAAATAGCATTGCAAGCAGACGTAAGGATGCACAGTTGAACGAGAACAACCGAAAAGCATACAAACTTGCACAATCCTTAATGATGCAGCACAAAACGCATACAGAGATTGCAAAAGAACAGAATGATGGTGGCTATAAAACATCCAATGGCAAACAATGGCACACAATCCAAGTGCAAAGGCTAATAGCACTGTATGAATAGAAATGGTGCGCCGATCCGGCGCACTCATACCACAAAAACTAAGTGCCAAATGACATTTTTGCGTGGATTTAATTATATTTCCTTAAATAAACGGAGCATAACAGAGCGTCTTTCGAGAAATATTTCGTATCTTTGCAGTGTCATTTCAAAAGAGGTGGCAGACATAGATAGGAAGCGGTTTCGCTTATTTCGTCTCGAGGACTTCGACAACTCTCAGTAGTTAGGCACATGGTGCATACTATAACAGGAATAAGAAGAAAGACGCTCTCCTTTGGCTCGTTAATATCAATGCGACTGCAAGATATAACAGTCAAAGTGAGGTCGTTTATTCTCTCATTTTGTTATAGGGTAGTCGAAGGCCATCGAGGAAGTGAGCGGATGTAGACCTCACTTCTTTCTTTGTCTTAAACTAACAACAATTAACCGCACTGATAGGGTCTTAGGTGCATTGGGTCAGATATGGCACTAATCAAATGTTCAGAATGTGGGCATAGCGTATCAGATAAGGCTAAATATTGCCCTAATTGTGGTTGTCCTATTGGAGAAATGGTATCAAACCAAGTAGAAACATTCGTTACAGAACACAAAAAGAGAGGCAAGTTTTTTTTGTGGCTTTCTATGATTTTGATTGCTTGTCTTATTTGTGGAAGTCTGTTCTATGCTTTCAAAAATGGCTTTATCCTCAACAAAGAGGTCAGTGCCATTGGAGTAAATGATTCAATAGAAAGTGATTTCAAGGGGCAATATGCCATTATATTATACAATGACAATGTGGGCGAGTTTTACAATCCCAAAGGTGGCAGAATATGTAGTTTCAGTTTGATAAATGGCAGACAAGAGCCGTTAAAGTTACAACTCTCTCAATCAATTTCAATAATGGGAACTTCTACAGATAGACTGTACATTACAAGTGATAGATTGTTTGTAGAACATATGGATTATGTTAGGTATAGTTCAAGTTATGATCCTGACAAAAGTTTAGGTGTAGCAGTTGAGAAGAAGGAAACAGATGACGGAACGTGTTTTATCGTTGCACTAAGTTCTTCTATGATAGAACAAAAAGAAATTCCCATCCATCATATGAAGGTCAGCAAAGATATTGACTATACAATGTTGTACTATAATGATGAGTATGGTACGTTGTACGATAGTAAAGGACTAAGGCTATGTGGCGTTAGTAAGGGCGGTACAATCGTTGGTGACTTGCGCGTTAAACTATCTAAACCAATATCGGTTTATGGTGTAACCACTTCTGAATTATATATAGAAGGCGATAACCTATATACCTCAGACAATGATTTGATTGATGACAGATTCAAGCGTGATGATGAGCCGAGTAAAAAGGTGGCAATGGTGAAACGCACGGATGATAAGGATGCAACTATCTATGCTTTCAGTAAAGTATCAGAGCAAAGTGATGGCGAGAAATCAAACACAAACCAAAAAGCCAATTCTTCTGAATGGAACATTTCTTCTGTTGAAGAATTGCAAAAGAAAATCGTAGGTACTGTATGGACTTGCAGGCCAACGGGAAGGACGTGGTATCGTTTAGTTTTCTCAGAAAATGATATGACATTGTACTATGCACGACCATCTCAAGGTAAGTGGAATGAAGAGCATTCTTCAAAATGGCGTTGGAATGCCAAACAATCATATACTTCTGACACCGGAGAGAAATGCTATACCATCCAATTTAAGAAACCCGATGGTGAATTTGCATATGGTGCATTAGTGTTTTTCAAAGATGGAGAAATACATTTTAGTTGGTGTGGCAGAGAGGGTGGTAAAGCTGAATGTAAGGATTATAGTTGGGAATAAAGATTAATATATCTGCTTAAGCGGCTTTGCGCTACCAGCCAAAGAGTTCTTTGATAATCTTACTAATTTAAAGTTTGGTTCGGTCGTATGCGGGACACGTCAAAAATTCTTTTCGTATAGTACGAATTGAACATCAGCGATTCAAGTTTTGCAAGTTCCTTAACTTGCCATTTTTAGATCATAAATGTTGACTTGGAATATTTTTGTTGTACCTTGTATATTTATGATTTACCTCTGTGAACATTGTGAATAGTTACGATTCCAATTTACCGCCTTTTTGCACTCTGCCAATCAAAAGATATGTTTAGCTTTATAAATATTCACCAATCTTGGTCAATGAAAGTCCATCATCTTTTCGGCAAACTATGCGCAATTCTGCTGGAAGCTTAATTTTGTCTGCGCTTAGTTTGTACGATGCTAAAATCATATCAAGCAGTTGTTGATGAGTGAGTGTTTCATCCTTAAAACGCGTTATCCCTGACCCCAAGATAGGAAGGGCAACGGACGTTCCGTTGTAGTGCTTGCTAATCTCTTTCCACATCAGTTCAAGACATTGGAGGTATTCGTCTCGTGTCATTCGGCCAAGTCCATCTTTATCTAATTTGGCAAAAGCCAGAAGAAGATAGTCATTGAAAGGAATGATACTGCCAGAATTGTAACACTTAGAGTTGTTGAAAGCAGAATGTTTGCGCGATGGCTTCAAATCAGAGTTTTCTACTACAGAGTCAAAATCAACATCTGGAAATTTTGAAAGGAACTGACCACATATCGAATTTGGCTTTATGTCAGAAGGGGCTGAACCAACACGTGTGGTAAAGCATTCATCAAAACTGATAACCTTCTTACAACTGTCTTTCTTGAATATGTCTCCGTATTCGACCACTATTTTATAGCCGTTACCATTTATAGTATGATCCTTTTCTATCCAACGAATATATACATACCTTACTATGCTTATTATTATCGCCAGGACTACAAGGAATAGGAGCTTATTGCATGCGACAATCGTCTCTGTGGAATAATCAACGCTGATGAAGCCGTGAGTAAAGAAGCTATCGGGGGCAAATGTAAAGATGAAAGTAGCAAATCCGAAAGATATTGTAAACGTTGATTTCAAAAAATTGATAATTCTATGCATCTAACGCTTCTTTTATAAGTGCATAATTTCCTACTCTTGAACCATAGGCATTCGTTTTCCAAAAGGCAAATGCTTCATCTTTGTAATCAGACATGTACCATGGAAGCCATTGTGGTTGTTTGTACAGGGAATTATATATAACGATTATCTTTTTGCCCTTTTTCTTGGCTTGTTCAAACTCGTGTCGTAGATAAGAATAGGTATTGATGTTGCCAACATCACCTCCCTCAGGCATATCATATGTTATTCTATGCTTACAAGATTTTGTGCCATTAGCGTTCTGCTTATAGGGAGTGCATCGACAATATAACCATTGTTTGTTAAGACGTTCGCATTTGGAGCCTGCCGTTCGTGAAGCAGTCTTATCACCAACAACAAATATAACTGCCGATGATAGGTTGATTTGAGTGTTAAACTCAGCTTTCAAATCACAGATACGACAATCAGGATCATTAGCTATACTTCCAGAAACGACTTTAGCCATATCAGTAAATTCAATGCTGTAGCGTTGGCTCGCGCTCCATTTGTAAAGCTCATTCACTACATTGCGGTCTCCACTATCGGGATCATAATCTGCACTAATATAAACTCGTTTACTCATAATATCACATTTTATTAATTAATCTCTTTGGAAAATCTCTCTTGTATAAACCTTATCCTTTACATCATCCAAACAAGCAGCATAGCGGTTGGCTATGATGGCATGAGACGGCTGCTTGAAAGATTCGAGGTCATTTACTTCTTTACTGCCAAAGAAGGTATCCCCATCTGCAAGGGTCTGCTCATAGATGATGACTTCTGAGGTCAGAGGTCAGGGGGACAGGTTCCGCTGACCCGCAACAAAAGTTAATATTCTGCAGAAGGGTCAGGGGACAGGTCCCTGATTCGTTTATGTCTTAAAGATATTAATACTCCGGATAGGGCTCGAATTCATCAGGTGAGCAGTAGGAATACCAGTCTTCGTCTTCAAGGGTAGATTCACCCCTCTCAATATAGCGTGATTACTGATGATTGATTATTGATGACTGATTATTGATGACTGATGACTGATTATTGATTACTGATTGCTGATGATTGATTATTCACACATTATCAATATTTCAGCGGTGTTCATCAAGCTACGCAAGTTTCTGATGATTGATTGCCCATGGTTCGCCTATTTGATACTTTTACGTCATTTATTTGCGGTGAAAATAAAAATATTCCGTATAAAATTGTACATATATGAAATAAAGAAAACAAACGATGAGCAACATATCAGACGCAGTAGCCTCACGAGGCGGGATCATAACAACAGACAGCATGACGGGGCAGGCTGAATACAAGCGTGTCCTTCGGGCTGTTGACCGTGGAGAACTCATCAGGCTTCGACACGGAGTGTATGCCGTGCCCGAAGCGACATTCGGCACAATGATAGACATAGACAAAATCGTGCCTGGAGGAGTGGTATGTATGTATTCCGCTTGGATGCATTACCAGCTGTCCACCCAGGTACCGCCAGCCTTCTGTATCGCCATCGGTAGCAAGCGCAGGATAAAAGTGCCTACGGTTGTACCCGTCAATCTTTATTATTGGAAACCGGAGAATCTTGAGTTTGGCATTGAACGGAAAAACATATCGGGTTATGAAGTCCTTATCACAGACATCGAGCGCAGCGTATGCGATGCCGTCAAGTATCGCAACAAGATAGGTCTCGACCTCTGCGCCGAGGTAATACGTTCCTATCTATCACGCCCCAACCGCAACCTATCGCGACTC
>JALERS010000056.1 GCA_022763905.1 Prevotellaceae bacterium
AAATAAGTTATTCAAAAAATATGTCTTTTATACTAAAAGTCAAATATATACTCATTCATTTCTTTGAATCCTAGTTTGTGGGTTTTAATGTTTGTGATGCCTGTGGTTTTGAAATAGGTTTCCATCTTGCCATAGACATACAACATTCTGTATTGATGGCCAGGATGGTCTACTAGATTGAGTTCTTTTCTCGAAGAGGACTGATTGGCCAGTTTGATGGGCATCAGTTGGGAGATATCTTTTACTATAGGAGAATCGGCAATGACAATGTTGCTTTCTTTGAGAAATGGTCCTGTATTTTGAAACTGCGAAAGAGACGTTCCATTGATACATCCCACGATATATCCCTTCACAGCTATAAGACAACTGCCTTTCTGCTCCATTACTCTTCTTGACTGAGATATTGTCAAAGCCGTGTCCAATGTAATGTTTTGATAAGTTTCAGTTGGGGTTGATGGGTTGTCTTCATCAAAATTCTGCTCTGTGCAGGAAGATGCGCAAAGTATTGTAGGCAAAAATATTACCCTCATTAGCTTATAAACCCATTGTATATTCATAACGATACCTGTTGCAAATATAAAAAACATATTCGAGAGAGAAAAGCATTGCGAAAAAATACTTACATTTGTATATTGAATATCGTAAGTATTTTCCAATGAAGATTATCATTCTTACTGAAAATCGAGAATCAGACAATAAATGGCCGTATCCAGCGTTTTATACTAAAGCGGATTCCACATTGCTCAAATGCAACAAGCCGTTCTTTGTGCCAGATTTTACACAAGAGTGTTTTGCCTCTTTCCACATAGTGGCTAGATTGGGTAAATTGGGAAAAAGCATCCCTCAGAGATTTGCAGGACGTTATATAGATGCATGGACACTGGGAGTGCTATTCTATCCCAAAGATATTGTAGCAGAGATTGCGGAGTCTGTCAACTTTGATGGAAGTACAGTCATAGGAGAGTTTATGGAGACAATTCCCATGTCAGCAGTCCCAATCATAAGTGTGACACCAGGACAGTATCATTATGAAGAACCTTGTCCAGGTGATATCTTGGATTCTGTAGGAAAATCTTTGTCTGCCCTGAGTCCTTTGTTTACATGGCGTCAGGGTGATTTGTTGTTTTCTCTTCCCATGGGTCCCGCCATTAGGGTTGAGGAGGGTATGCACATCTGTGCCAGATGGTCTGACCATCCCTTGTTGGATTTTAATATTAAATAAAACAGCTTTTTAATGAAGAAGTATTCTGTTTTTATAGTGTTTGCCCTGTGCAGTAGTATGTTCGTGTATGCGTCTGACTTCTATAGGAATATCAATGTGAAATGGGACACGAGTCGGAAAGAGCTTCCTGTACAGACAATGTCTTTTACGATAGAAGAAGAGTATATCAGCGATTCATATATAGCCTATATAGAATATCCCGAATATGTTAAGTTGACAGAAGCGGAAAAGAAGTTCTTTGAAACATTTTCCTATTCAACAGCCGATACCATTGTGGTCAGTCAATACTTGGGCATCTCTCGCAAAAAAGGCATTCTGGACCTTTCTTTTGTCCCTGTGGTGAAACGCGACAATATCCTCTATCGTCTTGTCTCTGGAAAGATGGTAGTAAAATCCCATCCATTGTCAGTTCGTTCCAAATCCAGAACTTTGGCTTCATCTAATGACAGATATGTGTCATCATCCGTCTTGTCAACTGGTAAATGGGTCAAAGTAAGAGTAAAGGAAGAAGGTGTATATTCTCTGTCAGCATCCTATCTGTCCTCATTAGGCTTCAAGGATATTTCCAAGGTGAAAGTCTATGGATATGGCGGCAAGATGCTCAACAATATCATCAACTATGCCAACACCCCCGATGGTGACTATGATGACCTTGAAGAAGTTCCCTTGTATCGTAGAGAGAAAGATGTGCTTTTCTATGCCGACGGTACTCGTAAATGGACTAAATTCTCCTATAGCTCTCTATCTGGGAATTATCTTTCCAAACACATCAACAACCCGTATTCCTCCTATTCCTATTATTTCATAACAGAAGGAGATGACCCCATGTCTTTACAGGACGAGAATCCCGCCCAATTTACCACTCGTATTATTTCTTCTGTTCCGTCACAAGCAGTGATTGACAATGATGAATACAGTTGGTATACCAGTGGAAGAAATCTGTACGAGGCATACAACTATGCTGAACATGGTAGCAGAAGAAAATACAGTCTGTCCTTGCCAGGAATTGACACTACTAGAAATGCTGTGATGACAGTTTCCTTCAGTTCATCATCGTCTACTATGACATTGTTATCGGTAGAAGCCAATGGTACGTCTCTTGGGAATATGTCCATTTCCAGTACGTCCAGCTATGATCATGCCGTATCCGTTGAAAAGAGTTTCATTACGAAAATATTACGCGAAAGTTCTGCAGTGACATTAAAGACAACTACTGGTGTGGATGCACGTTTGGATTTTATCAGGGTAGATTACAACAGACATCTTGAAATAGCAGATAAGACTCTTACCTTCAGTGACTATTCCAATACAGCGGGTACTTTTCAGATAAGCAATGGAGGAAATACTTTCAAAGTATGGCGTTTAGGCTATCCTGGTCATCCTACGTCCAATATCCCTGTTTCTTTTGACAATGGATTCATTCAATGTGCTGTAGACAATCCGTCCCTGCGCTATGTGGCAGTAGATGTTTCTGCCGCTTATGATATGCCGGAAGTGGTAGGCTCGGTCGCCAATCAAGATCTTCATGCTGATTCTTCCTATACCATGGTCATTGTCATTCCATCCAGTGGCAAACTGCTGAAGCCTGCAGAAAAGTTGGCTAAGTATCATGAAGAAAAAGATGGGCTGAAAGTCAAGGTAGTGCGTGCAGACCAGATTTACAATGAATTTTCTTCAGGAACACCCGATGCTTGTGCTTATCGACGCTATATGAAGATGCTTTATGACAGGGCTGAAAATGAGGAGCAGATGCCTAAATATCTTCTTCTGTTCGGCTCATGTGTATGGGACAACAGGATGATTACAACAGAGTGCAGTCATCTTTCTCCTGAAGACTATTTGCTTTGCTATGAGTCAGAGGCATCACTCAACGAAGTGAGCAGTTATGTGAGTGATGATTATTTCGGTTTGCTGGATGACAATGAAGGCAATAACTTGCTGTCTGAAAAAATTGATTTGGGTATTGGACGATTTCCAGTCACCACCCAGGAGCAAGCAAATATCCTTGTAGACAAGACCATTTCCTATGCTGAGAATAAAACTAATGGAGCATGGAAGAATGACATCTATGTGATTGCAGATGACGGTGACAACAATGAGCATATGTCTGATGCAGAAAAACTCGTTAATGTTATTGAAGAGCACAATCCGAAAATGTCTGTCAAGCGTGTCTATCTGGATGCCTATCAGAGTGTCACATCATCAACAGGAAAATCCTATCCTTCAGTTAGAAGTAAATTGCAGAATGTGATGAATACGAAGGGGGCACTTGTAATGAACTACACCGGTCATGGAGCTCCCTATCAGATTACAGTAGAACAGGTGCTTAAACTGGAAGATTTTAAAAACGCCATGTCACCCAAGTTACCTTTATGGGTAGTGGCTGCCTGTATCATTACTCCCTATGATATGTTGCAGGAATCCATTGGCGAAACATCTCTGATGAACAAAAACTCGGCAGCGGTGGCCTTTTATAGTTCCTCACGGCCGGTATATTCTACGCAGAACAGTTTCCTGAACAATTATTTCATGGAATATGTACTGAAGACAGATGAGTCGGGTCGTAGATTTACTTTGGGAGATGCGGCTATGCATACTAAGGTGAGTCTAGTTACTGTTACCGATAATGGTTCTACTGATTTATCATACAATAAGTTGAAATATGCACTGATGGGAGATCCTGCCTTGACACTGACCATGCCGGAATATGATGTTGTATTGGATTCCATCAATGGACAACCTGTAAACGACCCATCAAAGATACGTCAACTGAAGGCTGGTTCTATTGCCAATGTCAAGGGACACATAGAAAGAGACGGCTTAGCGTTTTCTGACTTCAAAGGAAAAGTAAATGTTACTCTGATGGACAGCAAAGACACTGTTCAGTGTTTTAATAATCCCAATGATGACGTCACACCTTTCTCCTATTCTGAATATACAAAGATACTGTACGAAGGAAACGACTCTGTGAGGAATGGAGCATTCAGTATACAAATACCAGTACCATTGGATATCAAATACACCAATTTAAATGGCAAGATGAGTTTGTATGCAGTTAGTGAAGACAATAGGTACGAAGCCAATGGTGTGAGCTATGACTTCATTGTTGGCGGAACTGACTTGTCAGGCAGTCTGGACAATAATGGTCCTGATATTCAGGTGTTCCTAAATAGTTGGGAATTTAAGGATGGAGGTAATGTCAATACGACTCCCCAGTTTATAGCTTTGCTTAATGACTCCGACGGCATCAATGCTACAGGTAATGGAGCAGGCCACAACATGGAAGTCATTATTGATAATAAGGAAAATCTTACTTACAATGTCAACAACTATTATGTCAATGATTTTGGAAGTTATACATCAGGAACCTTGTCTTTCCCGATTCCCGAATTGGAGGAAGGTGATCATCAGTTGCTGTTCAGAGCCTGGGATATGAAAAATAATTCCTCAACTGCCAGTTTGAACTTCCGTGTCGTCGAAAATCTCAAGCCTTCCATTCTAAAAGTATCATTGAGCAAGAACCCTGCTTCAACCTATACAGATTTCATTATTGATTATGACCGTCCTGAAACAGAAACCCAAGTTTCCGTCTATGTCTATGACAACATGGGGCATCTGTGGTATAAGACCTATGAAACTGCCACCAGTTCAACGGGTCAGTATATAATCAACTGGGATTTGCGTTCCAACAATGGCGTGAATTTGCCTGATGGTCTGTATCTTTATCAGGTAGGTGTGTCCTGTAAAGGAAGTAAAAAATCCACTCAAACAGAGAAATTAATCATTCATAGGCAATAAATCTGCCTTTCTGTTGTTATAGTATCAATGAGTAATATGTTATGATGAAAAAAATAATCTTTATCCTATATTGCAGCACACTGGTGTTATTCACCGCTAATGCTGAAGATATCAAGAACAAGTTCAACCCCATTCAGACGGCAGTGAATTCTCAAAATATAGCTGCTGACGCCAAGGCAGGTGGTATGGGTGATATGGGTGCTGCTACTGAGCCAGATGCCAACTCACAGGCATGGAATGCAGCTAAATATCCTTTCTGTATCAGCAAGGCAGGTGTTGTGCTCAATTATACCCCTTGGTTGCGTCAGATTGTCAATGACATTGACCTTGCCTATCTGGCAGGTTATTACCGTATAGGTGATTATCAAGCGGTCAGTGCTTCTTTGAGGTATTTCTCATTGGGTGAAGTGTCTTATGGTTCTGGAACCACATCTGACATGGGGGCCAATATGACTATCAAACCCTATGAGTTTGCCATTGATGCAGCTTACTCTAGAATGCTCAGCGAAAATTTTTCTGCTGCTGTTACCTTCCGCTATCTCTATTCTGACCTGACAGGAAATTATGATGATGGTTCTACCCCAGGTTCAGCATTTGCCGTTGACCTGGCTACCTATTATAATAAATATGTGAATATGGGACCGAGGGAATGTATGTTTTCATTGGGTTTCGGCTTGTACAATGTAGGCAGCAAAATCAATTTTGGAGATGATTACTCTTTCTTCATTCCCACAACAATGCGTCTGGGTGTCAATTATATGATACCTTTGAATGAATACAACAGAATCTCCTTTGCAGCAGAAGCCAGCAAATTGCTGGTTCCTACTTATCCCACTGATACCCAATGTGCCAAAGCACTTGGTTATTCTACAGATGATGGAGAAGACCATACGGCAGAGTATCAGGAATATCGTGAAGAACATTATTATAATATATCCCCTATCAAGGGTATTTTCAAGAGTTTTGGTGATGCGCCCAATGGATTCAAGGAAGAGATGGAAGAAGTCAATTGGAGCATCGGTGCAGAATACACCTACAATGATAAGTTTATGCTTCGAGCTGGTTATCATCATGAAAGTGAGAACAAAGGAAACAGAAAGTATTTTACAGTAGGTGCTGGCTTCCGCATGAATGTATTCACCCTTGATGCAGGTTATGTCATTTCAACTGCAGCATCCAATCCCCTTGACCAAACTCTACGTGTTTCTTTAGGTTTTGATCTTGATGGAATTAAGGACTTGTTTCATAGAGGTAGATAACAGATGGCAAGCATAAGGGTAGGCATGGGCTATGATGTCCATAAGTTGGTGGCTGACCGTGAACTTTGGTTGGGAGGTATACGCATAGAATCTTCCTTGGGACTCTTGGGACATAGTGATGCAGATGTACTGATTCATGCATTATGTGATGCTTTACTGGGTGCTGCCAATTGTCGGGATATCGGTTATCATTTTCCTGATAATGATCCTAAATACAAAGGAGCAGATAGCAAACTCTTGTTGGCTGAAGTGATGACTGTCATCGGGAAGAAAGGATATGTATTTGGCAACGCGGACATTACTGTGTGTGCAGAAACCCCCAAACTAAGTCCTTATATTGAAGAGATGAAAACGTGTCTAGCATCGGTCATGATGACAGATGTGGATAATATTTCCATCAAAGCTACAACGACAGAAAAACTGGGCTTTACAGGAAGAATGGAAGGTATTTCCGCCTATGCTACTGTTTTGATAGAAAAGAAGTGATTTTCTTTGCCACTTCTGGATGGACCCAACTGGATATGTCTTGCCCGTTCCTTAGGTTGTTCCTGATTTGGGTAGCGCTGATGGGATATAAAGGCATATCTATAAAATGTACGTTTTCGGGAAGAACCTTCTTGTTAATATCGTATCCTTCTCTAGGATAAATGATGATAGGATATCTTTGCAGAAGTCGGTCATGCATGAACCACTTGTCAAAATCACACCAGTTGTCAGCACCAATGACTAGCGAAAATGACCGATTAGGATATGCCTTCTCTAGTTGCATCATTGTGTTGTAGGTAAAAGATGGCTTGGGGAGGTGAAATTCAAAGTCAGAGACATGAATACCAGGAATGTCGCGAGTAGCAACTTCCGCCAGATGGAGCCGCATATTTTCATTGAGAAGTTCCCTATTTTCTTTCAAAGGATTTTGCGGAGAGACCATCAACCATAATTCATCAACAAGATGACTTTCGCAAACTGATTGGGCAATATGGGTATGACCATTATGTATGGGATTGAACGATCCTCCAAATATTCCGGTAAGGATGGTCATGGTCTATGGGTATGATTCAGTCGTTATCAAGAAAATTTCCTACCACCTTTAATACCTCACGTTGGGCATCCTCCAGTCGGTCATTGATAATGATGGTATCAAACTTGTCGGCAAATGTCATTTCATAGGTAGCTTTAGCCACCCGCTTTTCAATGGCAGATAAAGAATCAGTACCTCTGTCTATTAGTCTTTGGCGAAGTGTATCTACAGAAGGAGGTTGGATGAAAACGGTCAGAGATTCTGTTCCATAGATGTTTTTTACATTGAGGGCACCCTTGACATCAATATCCAAGATAACATTCTCGCCTCGTTCAAGCTGACTTTCCACCTGTGATTTCAATGTACCATAAAATGTATCCTGATACACCTCTTCATACTCAATGAAATCACCTTGAGAGATTTTCTCCTTGAATTCAGCAGGTGTAAGAAAGAAATAGTCGATGCCATTCTGTTCCTTTCCCCTTGGTGGCCTGCTTGTGGCGCTGACAGAAAAATGAAGATTGGATGTATGTTGCATAAGATAGTGCACCAATGTGGTCTTGCCGCTACCGCTAGGTGCGGAAAACACTAGAATCCTGCCTTTTTTCATATTATGTTCCTACAATTATAATACGTTGAGAACCTGTTCCTTTATTTGTTCCAGTTCATCTTTCATACCTACAACTAGCTTCTGCATATCAGCCTGATTGCTTTTGCTACCCAATGTGTTGATTTCTCTTCCCATTTCCTGAGCGATGAAACCAAGTTTTTTTCCTTGGGATTCTTCTGACAGCATAGTCTGTGTAAAATAATTCAGGTGATTATCCAGCCTTAGTTTTTCTTCGTTAATATCTAGTTTTTCTATGTAGTAAATCATCTCCTGCTCCAATCGGTTTTTGTCATATTCGGCAGAGGGGATGTTACGAAGGGCTTCCGTCAGATTGTTTTTGATTCTTTCGATACGTGATGTTTCAAATTCATCAATATGGCCAAGATGTTGCCTTATCTGGGCGATATTGTTCTCAAACTTGAGTCTGATGGCTTCACCTTCCTGCTTTCTAAAAGCAATGAGATGATTGATGGCTGTAATGATAAGGTCTTTGACTAGTGTCCATTCTTCTTCTGGAATTTCCTGAGTGGACGGTGGTATGGTGACGTATGGCAATTTGCCTAGAATGCTCCACCAGTCGGAAGGTTCCTGAATATTCTCTTGGGTACTGATGGCCTTTATCTGCTCAATGTAGGAATGGATAATGTTCTTGTTGAATATAGCGGACTGTTGGTTGCCTAAGTCTTCTATGGAAAGGGAAAAATCAATCTTTCCACGTACTAGCATGTGGCTCAACAAGGAGCGGATTTCAAGGTCTTTAGCGAAATAACAAGAAGCAATGCGAGTAGAAATGTCTGCATTCTTACTGTTCAACGACTTGATTTCAATACGAATTTTCTTGTTGTTGTATAACATTTCGGCTTTTCCATAGCCGGTCATAGACTGTATCATATCAGCTAATAAAAAATATATGCAAAAATACTCACTTTTCCAATACAATCAAAGAAGTAAGACCTAATTACTACAATAGTGCTGTCATTATCAGATAACAGTCATTTGGCTTGACTTGCATCGCCTGCCATGTATTTTGCTAACAAGTCATTACAGAATATATACAACTAAAATGCGCAGTACACTTTTTTTCCTTGACGAATTCAAATTACAAAGGAATATTGTAGACGAAAAGAGAGAATTTCGTAATTTTGTAGCTAGAATAGATTTCAAGAATAGAAATAGATATTATTTTTAGAAATAACATTTTAGTTATGGTAGATTACAAATCTTTAGGCTTGGTGAACACTCGTGAAATGTTCAAAAAAGCCATCAATGGCGGATATGCCATTCCTGCATTCAATTTCAATAACATGGAACAGTTGCAAGCCATCATCAAGGCTTCAGCTGATGAAAAGAGTCCTGTTATTCTTCAGGTTTCTAAAGGTGCGCGCAATTATGCCAACCAGACACTCCTCCGTTACATGGCTCAAGGAGCTGTAGAGTATGCAAAAGAGTTGGGATGTGCTCATCCTGAAATTGCTCTTCATCTGGATCATGGAGATTCTTTTGAGACCTGCAAGAGCTGTGTAGATTATGGCTTCAGCTCTGTTATGATTGATGGTTCTTCTCTGCCTTATGAGGAGAATGTTGCTTTGACCAAGAAAGTCGTTGAATACGCTCATCAGTTTGATGTAACTGTAGAAGGTGAATTGGGTGTATTGGCAGGTGTAGAAGATGAAGTTTCTGCTGCTGTATCCCACTATACAAAGCCTGAGGAAGTAATCGACTTTGTTACCAAGACTGGTGTTGACTCATTGGCTATCTCAATCGGTACTTCTCATGGTGCTTATAAATTTACACCCGAGCAGTGCACCCGTGATCCCAAGACTGGTAAATTGGTTCCTCCTCCTTTGGCATTTGATATTCTTGATGCAATTATGGAGAAACTTCCTGGATTCCCTATCGTATTGCATGGTTCTTCTTCTGTACCTCAGGAGTATGTTGATATCATCAATGCCAATGGCGGCAAATTGCCTGACGCAGTAGGTATTCCTGAAGAACAACTGCGTAAAGCTTCTAAGAGCGCTGTTTGCAAAATCAATATCGACTCTGATTCCCGTTTGGCATTTACCGCAGCAGTTCGCAAGGTATTTAATGAAAAACCAGGAGAGTTTGATCCTCGTAAATATTGCGGTCCTGCACGTGACGAGATGATTAAGATGTATAAGCACAAGATTGTTGAGGTGCTCGGTTCTAACAATAAACTTGCACAGCTCTAATTCTGGTTTGTAAATTTTTTCTTTTCATATATAGAGGGCATGTCTTGATAGGCATGTCCTTTTTTATTACAGTTGAGTATGATGGGAGATTCTTTCTGGTGCGCTGGAAAATAACTCCCTCTTCTGCTTGACTGGAAACGTTAAATGAAATTATGTGTAAGAGATGTCAAATGAGTGATGCAACCCTCTTTGAATTGATTTTCGGGCTACTAGGAATGTAACGATGAGAGTATTGTACAGCCAACTCATCGTCTCTGGGACAAGTATCACTTTAGCCCCCTCAAAAAAGTCTTTCTTTATCTTAAAGAGGGTGTGTTGTGCTTAGACTGTAAGTCACGTTTTAGAATTCTCCAGCTGTACCAAGCAGAAAGAAGTGTGAGGAAGGTACTTAGTGTATAGCGCAACAAGTTGTTGCATGTAAGGCTTACAGCAATTGTTACAGCCAGTAAGGAACCTAAAATGAAAATGATACGTACAGACTTGCGACTATAACAGAATTGCCAACGTTGTCGGCATGTCCATGTAGTGAGTAGCCAGTGGAGCAACTGAGTGAGTGCTAGTGCGATGCCTGTACCTGTAATGCCCCAATAAGAGTAGCCCAATATAATCAATGGAAGTAAGAATATATTGTAAGCCAATTCCAATAACAGGAATATCCTTCCTTCTTCATATGCAAGAGGAATATAGGAAAGAGGAGTAACAGTAGACTTGAAAAACATGTAGATGGTAGCGATGATGGTCATAGTTGTCATCGCTGTAAAACTAGGAGCATACAGTATGCGGATGATAATGGGCATATATCCAGCTGTAGCAATTAGAAAGGGTGTTATCAGAAGAACGATAGCCTCAACCTGACGATTCACGGTTAACAGCATCCGACTCTTGGGATGATGGCATACAGAGGACAGACGTGGAAAATAGTCGGCATCCATAGCCACAAAGACAAAGCGTGAGGCAGCGATAGTGATAATAAATCCAGCACTGTAGAGTCCCAAATCTCCCTCAATACCATTGCGTAGCAGATATGTACGCACTAGAAACTCAGTTCCTGTGCTTATGATGTCGGCCAATATGTAGAAGATGCTTAACCGGATGAGTGCAGTGCCCTGCTTGAGGACTATTAGATTGAAAGGCTGTATTTTCCAAGGAAAGAGAGGCAGTGTATACTTCAAACAGATGATAAGGGATAGGATAGATGTGATGACTAAAGCAGGTATAATGCCTTGCATTCCCCATAGCAGGAATGAGGGTAGGGTGACAACAAAGAGGGTGACAGCATTCCACAAAGTAGCCATTGACAAACTTTTCAGTTGGCGCATGGCTTTGAGCACGGCTGTTTCGGTAGCTACCAGAACCAAGGAAGGGACAATGGGGGACAGGGCGATGAATGAGACTGTATGAGCATAATCATCAAAAACAATTCGACTGGTTATGGGTGAGAGAAGCACACAAATTAGCCATCCTGTTAAGGCAGAGAGTACAGACCAACTTCTAATGGTGATTATCTCTTTCTGCAGATGTTCATTGTCATTTTTCTCGGCAGCTACAGCTAATGCTCGGATGGCAGCCATAGGAGTTACCAACGAAACACAGGAAACAAAGAAACTGACAGTACGGTTGTATAAGTCAATGAGACCTAATCCGATTGTACCCAAGATGACTGCTGCCAACTTGTTGCGCAACAAGGAAATGAATAGTGAAACAAACTGTACGCTTCCCAATACTCCTGTGAAGCGAATGATTTGTCGGTAACTGCTATTCTGCTTTCCTGAATACAACTGCATACAAGTTATTCTTTACAATATACTCTACATACTCTCTCGCTGACAGATGTCATTATTTCATAAGGAATAGTTCCGATGATATCTGCCAATATGCTAGGAGAAAGACCAGGACCAAAAATTTCCACTTCGTCACCTTCCAAACATTCGATGTCGGTAACGTCAATCATGCATACATCCATGCAGATATTTCCTACATAAGGGGCTTTCTTCCCATGTACTAAGCAATAGGCATTCCTACAACCCAAATGTCGATTCAGTCCATCTGCATAGCCGATGGGCAAAGCCGCAATGCGGCTTTTACGTCCCAATGTTCCCTTACGACTATAACCAACGGTATCAGAAGCGTCAACTTCATGAATCTGTAGAATGACGCTTTTGAGAGTGGCAACAGGACAGAAAGTACCATTGTCAATGGGATTGATGCCATATAGTCCCAGTCCAAGACGTACCATGTCCAGATGGTACTGAGGAAAACGCTCAATGCCCGCACTATTGCAAATATGCCTGAGAATATGATGGGGAAAAGCCTCCTGCAATTGTAGGGATGCCTTGTCAAATAGGGCAAACTGGTGATGTGTAAAATCATCGAAAGCAGGATTGTCACTTCCTACAAAGTGACTGAAGACTGATCTCGGTGTTACTGCGCTTTGGCTCTTTAATAGACGAATGAGCTCTTCCATATCATGCGTAGGGTCGAAGCCCAACCGATGCATACCTGTATCAAGCTTGATATGGACAGGCCAATGGGTGATGCCTTCTTTGGTAGCCGCCTTGATGATAGCATTCAGCATAGAGAAGCTATATATTTCCGGTTCCAGTCGGTAATCGAAAATTTCCTTGAAAGCTGTCGTTTCTGGGTTCATGACAATGATGCCGGCAGTAATACCTTCCCGTCTTAGAGTTACCCCTTCATCAGCTACTGCTACAGCCAAGTAGTCCACTTTGTGATCTTGAAGTGTGCGGGAAACTTCCACAGCTCCTGTTCCATAAGCAGAAGCCTTGACCATGCATATCATCCGCGTATGAGGCGACATAAAACTACGATAGCGGTTGACATTGTTGACAAGGTGATTCAAGTTGACTTCAAGAATGGTCTGATGGGCTTTCATTTCTAGCAATTCTGCAACATGGTCGAAACCGAATGGTCGCGCTCCTTTTATCAGAACAATTTCATGTGATAACTTTTTGATGATGCCCGAAGCCAGAAGTAATTCAGTAGTGGCAAAGTGAGTATGAGGCATGGGAAACAAATCCATATTTCTCCCGATGGCTTCTCCTACAGCGATAATTCGGCTTATTCCCTTCCCTGCGGCCAGACGAGCTATCTGCCTGTAGAGTTTACGCTCATCGACTCCTGTTTGAAGCATATCACTTAAAAGGAGGGTAAGGTGTCCCTTGGAACTTTCTCCCCATTGCCTTGACATGAAGTCTAGCGCAATATCAAGTGAATTGTAGTCACTATTGTAGCTGTCATTGATAATAGTACATTCATTGATGCCCTGTCTTACTTCCAGACGCATGGCGATGCGTTCGAGGGAAGAAAACTTTTCCTGAAGGACAGACTCTTCTGTCTGGAGATATAAAGCGGCAGCAAGACAAGAGGCGGCATTCTGGATGGAAGCCTCATCTGTAAAAGGTATCCTCAGACATCCCTTGCGGGTATCGGTTATATAGTCGAATCGAGTTGTTCCGGCCTCTTGGGTGATGTGGCTTATCTGAAGCCATGCCTTGGCTCCCTTCATAGACCAGGAAAGATGCTGGCCTTTATATTCCATACGGTCAATGCATGAACGGATGAGGCTGTCGTCACAAGGGTAGACCAAAGCCGAACTATCCGTGAAGAGAGACAATTTCTCCATGCATTTCTCCTCCATGCTTTTGAAATTCTCTTGGTGAGCTTCTCCTATATTGGTAATAATCCCCATTGTTGGCTGGATAATATCCTTGAGTTTTTCCATTTCACCCGGCTGTGAGATACCTGCTTCCAGAACCGCTATCTGTGTAGAAGGTTCTATAAGCCATGCGGAAAGTGGAACACCTATTTGCGAGTTGTAACTTTTGGGAGAACGTGTTACTCTATAATGAGGTTGCAGTATCCACGACATCCATTCCTTGACAATTGTTTTACCATTACTGCCAGTGATGGAAATTACAGGAATGGAAAATCGTTCTCTATGCCTTTCTGCAAGACGCTGTAGAGCTTTAAGGGTATCTGTTGTAACCAAGAAATTGGCATCTGGACATGCTGCTCGCAAATTGTCTGTCAAATGGTTGACCACAAAGTTTCTTACTCCTTGGTTATATAGGGTAGGGATGAAGGTGTTACCACTGCGCATAGGGGATTCCAATGCAAAAAACAAGGTGGTTTCTGGAAATGTCAGAGACCGACTGTCAGTCAGCAACCATTCAATAACTGAAGGTGTGTCTCCATATTGGCGCGCTCCTATCAAGATTGCTATTTCGTGTATGTTATATCTCATTATTATAACGAATTATAAACAATAGTTTGTTTTTTTCTTAAGATCATTCAGATAACATTCTATATCTTCGTGTGGATAATCTTTTCCAAAAAGACTTATATCTTCTACCAGTGTCTGCAGGAATGAGCGGTAGCTTTCACTTTGCGGATTCATGGGTTGGTGTTGTATACGTTTACGTATGCTGTCCCATCTCTGCATCATGTGCAAGGTATCTTTGTCTAGCAGGATATCTTTAACTCTTTCCCAAATGTACTCTTCAGCTTGATTGGAAATGTGCAGATTGTCATCTGCATAGAACCTGTAGTCCCTAAGTTCGTCAAGCACTATCTCGTAGGCTGGGAAGTACCATATATTATCAGGAAATATCTTTGCAAGATGGTCGGCTGCCAGCAAGAGAGTGGCTTTGGCCAACTGGTTGCCATGAAATCCATATTTCCTGTATCTGTAAGGACTAATTGTGATTACGAAACGAATCTGCGGATGATATTGGATGATTTCACTGATTACCTCTTTGCCCATGGATGTAATATCCTCTACAGTTGCCTGATGTTCTTGAAAAGTGTCGGACGGACACTTGTGGCAATTGGATACTATGCATTGCTCTTGATTGGCAAGTGTGTAATAGCGATTGGTACCCCATGTGATGAACAAGACATCGGTCTGGCGGAAATATTCATCCGTCTTTTCCATATCATGACGCAATTGCTCCAAAAGAAGTTGGCGTGATTTGTTGTAAAAGGCTGTGGAATGTAACCATGAAAACCACAACTCTTCCTTTTTAAATAGGTAGGGACTAAAGTCATGATTACCTTTGCCAATCATACGCAAAAGTTGCCAAATGCTATAGGGATTGTAAAGGGTGCCGAAGGGGTTGGATACTGCATTCAGCCTATTCTCTATGAAACGCTTTCCAATAGCATTGGAAAAACATGACCCCAAAAACATCAGACGAGAGGACGGGGTAATGAAGAATGGAGGATGCGGTATTTCAATGACAGTACGGAATTCCACTTTCAATAACTGACAAAAATTTGAAGCAAAATTAAGGAATTCCCATGAATAAGTGGTATTTTTGCAAACCTATTGATGCGTATGGACGAAAAAAACAATACATATCCATTGCTGGACCAGATAGACAATCCTGATGATTTACGCAAGCTTCCAGTAGCATTGCTTCCGAAGGTATGTCAAGAAATCAGGCAGGAAATCATTGATGTCTGTGCACATAATCCTGGTCATCTGGCTTCCAGTTTAGGTGCTGTTGAACTGGCGGTAGCATTACATTACCTGTTCAATACCCCAGAAGATCGCATAGTGTGGGATGTTGGTCATCAGGCTTATGCTCACAAAATACTGACAGGAAGACGAGAGGCATTCAAGCACAACAGGGAGTATCATGGCCTGAAGCCATTTCCCTCTCCTTTAGAAAGCCCTTATGATACGAATACCTGTGGTCATGCTTCCAATTCCATTTCAGTAGCATTAGGTTTGGCAGTGGCAGCCATGCAGAAAGGAGATAATAAGAATGTAGTAGCAGTCATCGGTGACGGGGCTATGAGTGGTGGTTTGGCATTTGAAGGATTGAATAATGTATCATCAGTCCCTAATAATCTGCTCATTATCCTTAATGACAACAATATGAGTATTAGCAACAGTGTGGGTGGCCTTAAACAATATCTGTTGCATCTTCATACGAGTAATTTGTATAATTCCATTCGTTTCAACCTTTCAAACCGCTTGACTCGATGGGGATTGCTTAACGAGAAAGGTAAGAAGAAGATATTACGTTTCAACAATTCAGTTAAATCTCTACTAGTTAGTCAGCAAAATATTTTTGAGGGACTGGATATCCGTTATTTTGGTCCAGTCGATGGACACAATATTCAAGAACTGGTACGTACCATCCGAGAAATCAAGGATATGACAGGACCACGTATACTCCATATTAAGACGATTAAGGGGAAAGGCTACAAACTCGCAGAGGAACATGCTACCATATGGCATGCACCGGGAAAGTTTGACCCAGCCTCAGGAGAGCGCAAGGTAAGTCCATCTACGTATCTTCCACCTAAATTTCAGGATGTCTTTGGAGAGACATTGGTCGAGATGGCTGCAGCAGACAGTCGTATTGTAGGTGTGACTCCTGCCATGCTCACAGGTTGCTCTATGGACAGACTGATGGATGTATTCCCTCAACGTACTTATGATGTCGGTATTGCAGAAGGTCATGCCGTAACCTTCTCTGCAGGGCTAGCCATAGAGGGAATGATTCCCTTCTGCAATATCTATAGTTCGTTTGCCCAAAGAGCATATGATAATATTATCCATGATTTAGCCATTACAGGAGAACATGTAGTGATGTGTCTGGATAGGGCAGGACTTGTAGGAGAGGATGGACCTACCCATCATGGAGTATTTGATATAGCATCTTTGCGACCCGTCCCCGGACTTACTATCTTTGCCCCTATGGATGGTAAGGACTTGAGGCGAATGATGATTACTGCTGCTCAAGATGGTATGGGAACCTGTGTCATCAGATATCCGCGTGGTCGATGTCAGGATACGGATTGGCATATACCGCTTGAGTCCATTCCGGTAGGTAAGGCACGCAGGTTGAAAGAAGGAAAAGATGTGGCCGTTCTCTCCTTGGGTCCAGTGGGCTTTACTGTACAGGAAGCGATTTGTCAAGTAGAGGAAGAAACACCTGGACATACGATAGAACATTACGACATGAGATTTGCGAAACCACTTGATACGGAAGTATTGGACAATGTGAGCAAGCGTTTTCGCCGTATCGTAACAATTGAAGACGGTGTCAAGGCAGGAGGATTCGGTAGTGCTGTCTTGGAATACTTGTCTGCTCATGGTTATGAGGGCAAGGTAACCATTATGGGTCTGCCCGATTGTTTTGTTGAACACGGAGAATTGTCCCGCTTGTTCAAAGAAGTCAATCTGGACATTCAGTCCATTAAAAACATGTTACAATGAAAATTATCATTGGTGGCGCAGGAGCAGTAGGAAAACATTTGGCTCAATTGTTTTCAAGGGAACATCATGACATTACAATTCTGGATGAGAATCCTGCCAAATACGAGAACCTGATTGCTAACTACGATTTGATGGGAAGAGCTGTCTCACCTACCTCCATAGAAGGACTGAAGTCTGTAGGTGTAAAAGATGCAGACCTGGTCATTGGAGTTACTCCCGATGAGACAGCCAATCTTACCTGTTGTATGTTGGCTAGCAAGATGGGAGCAAAGAATACTGTAGCTCGTGTCAGTACATTGGAATATATACAGCCCGCCAATCGTGAGTTCTTTAAGGAAGTAGGTATTGGAACCCTATTTATTCCCGAGATGATTGCTGCCCAGGAAATAGCCAGTTCTGTGCAACGAAGTTGGATCAGGCAACTATGGGAAGTAGAAAACGGAGCACTTGTGTTGATGGGTATCAAGGTCAGACAGAATTGCAAAATCCTTAATGTACCGCTCAAGGAGTTGGGAGGTCCTGATGTTCCTTATCATATAGTGGCTATCAAACGAAAAGACGAAACGCTCATTCCTCATGGAGATGATAGTATCCAGGCCTACGACTTGGTGTATTTCATGACAACGAGGAAATACATCCCTTATATTCGTGAGCTCGCCGGTAAAGAGAATTATCCCGATGTGAAGAATGTTATTATTATGGGAGGTGGTCGTACTGCAGTATATGCTACCCGACTGATGCCTTCCTATATGCATGTGAAAATCATAGAAAAAGATCGCCAGCGTTGTAATCAGTTGAATGAACTCATTGAGAACAATAATGTGATGGTGATACATGGTGACGGTAGGGATGTAAGTCTGCTTTCTGAAGAGAATATTGAAAACGCAGAGGCTTTCATTGGTCTCACTTCCAGTACGGAAGCTAACATTCTAGGGTGTCTAACAGCCAAGAGGATGAATGTAAGCAAGACGATTGCTATGCTGGACAACCTCAGTTTTGTAAATATGGCGGAAAGTTTGGATTTGGGTACTCTCATCAATAAGCAGGCCATAGCTGCCAGTTATATTTACCAGATGATGCTCAAGGCAGATGTCACCAATGTCAAGTCGTTGATGGTGGCCAATGCCGATGTGGCTGAATTCAATGTAAAACCCGGTTCCAAAATCACTAAGAAGAAAGTTAAGGACCTGCATCTTCCATTAGGATGTACATTGGGAGGCCTCGTGCGTAATAATCAGGGTATTCTGATTTCAGGAAATACGGTGATTGAACCGGGTGACCTCGTGGTGGCATTCTGTCTAGAAAGCGATCTTAATCGTTTGAGTTCCTATTTTGCCTAAATCTCTATATTATCCCCACCCATAAATCATGCTGTCATTCAAGACAATTTTCCGCTACATCGGTATGCTGGTCATGTTGGAAGGCATATTACTGCTGATATGTTTTAGTATGGCCTTGTTGTATCATGAAGAGAATCTGGAGACATTTGGCCTCACTTCTGCAGTCACCATTGCCTTGGGAAGTATGATGTACATGGGATTCCGAGGGAGTAGGAAAGCCCCCAATCGGCGTGAGTCCTATTTTATAGTTGCTATAGTATGGATTGTGTTTTCCTTCATCGGCATGTTTCCGTTTCTTATCAGTGGTTACTGTCAGTCGGTAGCTACAGCTTTCTTTGAAGCAATGTCAGGATTTTCTACTACAGGAGCTACCGCATTCGCCAATATTGATGACTTTCCTCACAGTCTGTTGTTCTGGCGCAGTCTTACTCATTGGATTGGAGGTTTGGGAATAGTGTTTTTTACCATTACGCTGCTTCCCAACAATATACAAGGAGGTAACCAGTTGTTTTCTGTTGAACGCACAGGAATGTCTACAGAGAAGATACATCCCCGTTCTGGAACCACTGCCAAATGGTTATGGTCTCTGTATACCTTTCTGACCGTTATGTGTTTTCTTTCCTTATGGTTATGTGGTATGACACCATTTGATAGTGTGAATTTCGCTATGTCTGCATTGGCTACGGGAGGTTTTTCTCCACGCACAGATGGAGTGATGCATTATGATTCACCTTTGATAGACGGTGTCTTGATAGTGTTCATGTTGTTGGCCAGTTTGAATTTCACCCTCTTGTATCTCGCCCTGTTCAAACGCAAGGTCAAACAGATTCTGTTTAATGAGGAAATCCATGTCTTATTATTGGTTTTGGCCGTTACTATCATACTCAGTGCGATTAGTTTAGTTGTGTTCAATGATTATTCCATCAGTCGTGCCATAAGAGTAGCAAGTTTCAATATGGTCTCCCTGCAGACTACTACTGGCTTTGTTAATGACAACTACTCCCTATGGTATCCCCCTTTGTGGTTTGTTCTGATGATTGTAGTGGCCATGGGAGGATGCTCTGGAAGCACTACGGGTGGTATGAAAATAGTGAGGGTGCTGATTATTTTCAAGACCTTCATCTGCCAATTTCAGCGCTTGCTCCATCCTAAGGCTGTCATCCCTGTGCGTATCAACCGCATACCTGTGTATGAGTTGACAGAAAATGTATTGTTGTCTTACTTTTCCTTGTTTGTGCTTCTTACATTGATAGGAAGTGTAGCCTTTCAAGTACTTGGTCTTCCTGCGCTAGACTCAGTAGGGCTGTCCCTTACTTGTCTGTCCAATGTGGGTCCTGTCAGTGGTCACGTCTTCACATCTTTCGATTCTTTAGCCGAATTGCCCGACACAGCCAAATGGATATGCTCCTTCTTGATGTTAGCTGGACGTTTGGAAATCTTCAGTGTTTTATTGCCACTGAGTTCTGTATTTTGGAGAAAAGACTAGAAGCCTTCTTCTCCTAGTCGTGAAATATCCGTAAATATTTCTTACAGGTAGACGGCTACCGCTTATCTGCTCCCCACATCAATTTGTTGCGGAGCGTTTCAAAATAATCCTTACCATATTTTCTGACAATATGGATACGGAAAGGAGCCTTTCTTATGATTAGCCATTCCTGGTCGGAGACACTCTGGCTTCTTCCGTCTATGGTAAGGAGGAAATTATGGTTGCGACTAGTAACCTTCATTCGGATGGTACATTCATCATTGATGACGAAAGGACGCACATTCATACTATGAGGAGCTACGGCAGTGAGCACAACAGTACCTGACAGAGGAGCTACAATCGGGCCTCCATTGCTCAGCGAATATCCAGTTGAACCCGTAGGAGTGGAGACAATAAGTCCATCCGACTGATAGGTGTTGAGATAATGATTGTCGATATATACCTCAATGCCTATCATTGACGAATTGTCATGCTTCAGTACTGCTATTTCATTTAATCCACAGGGAGTAAGCGATATGCCATCCTGGGGAGAGATAAGTTGTAGTACACTTCGTTTCTCAATACTATATTTTCCTTCAATGAGTCCCTCAAGAAGTTCAGCTGTCTCTTCAGGTGTGTTGTCAGCTAAAAAGCCTAATCTGCCTGTATTAATGCCGATGATGGGAATTTCTCGATTACCGATGAATTCGGCACATTTCAGGAAAGTACCATCACCGCCGAGGCTGATGGCAAAGTTGGCAGAGACATTATGCGAGGTAATGATTTCATCGGGCACAAATGGACAATCAATGTGCTCTTTGATAAATTCGTAGAACGACTCTTCAACGGCAATATGTGCATGAATATTTCTCAGATGGCTTATTATCCTGGAGATGCTTGCAGATTTCTCTAGTTGGTAAGTATTGCCGAAGATGGCGAATGTCAACTGGGGTGATTTCATTTGTTTGTAGAGAGCTAGGCCTGTATTACGAAAATAAGTAGTATCTTTGCATAGATAAGACAAAGGTAAAAAAAATATCTGAAACATGACACGACTTAGTGTAAACATCAATAAGATTGCCACATTGAGAAATGCTCGTGGCGGTAACAATCCTAATGTTTTGCAAGTAGCTTTAGACTGTGAACGCTTTGGAGCGCAAGGTATCACTGTACATCCACGTCCAGATGAACGCCATATCAAATATAAGGATGTGCTTGATCTCAAACCTGCTCTTCATACGGAATTTAATATAGAAGGTTATCCTGTACAGAGTTTCCTTGACCTTGTTACAGAGGTGAAACCAGCGCAAGTCACTTTGGTTCCTGATGCTCCTGACCAGCTCACATCCAATCATGGTTGGGATACTAAGACCTATATGCCCCTGCTTCGGCATATAGTAGAAGTATTCAAGAATCATGGTATTCGTACATCTTTGTTTGTCGACCCCATTCCCGAGATGATAGATTACGCAGCCGAAACGGATTGTGACAGGGTGGAGCTCTATACCGCTCCCTATGCAGAAATGTATCCCCAGAATCCTGAGCAAGCCATAGCCCCTTATGTGTCTTCTGCTGAAGAGGCTCGAAAGATGGGACTGGGACTGAATGCCGGTCATGATCTCAGTTTGGAGAACCTCGCCTATTTCCATCACGTCATCCCTTGGCTTGATGAGGTAAGCATCGGTCATGCCTTGGTATGTGATGCTTTGTATTTGGGCTTGGAAACTACAGTGAAATCCTATTTGAAGTGTCTTCAATCATAACCCCTCCGTCGATTATGTTGGAATGCAATTCAATCCCCCCAGTAGAGGTGGCATTATTTCTGGCTGAAGGATTTGAGGAGATAGAAGCTTCCACTCCGATATGCTTTCTTCGTCATATGGGTATCTCTGTACAAATAGTATCTATAGGAGAAAAGCGAGTTGTAGGGGCACACGGAATACCTTTTGAAGCAGATATCCTGCTTGATGAGGTGACTGATTTTGCATATAAAATGATTGTATTGCCTGGTGGAGTACCTGGAGCATTCCATTTGGCCTCCCATCCTGCATTAGGGCAACTCATCACTCGCCATGTTGCAGCAGGTGGATGGATAGCTGCCAATTGTGCTGCTCCCATGGTGCTGGGACAATTAGGACTTTTGCAAAATCGCCGCATTGTGTGTTATCCAGGGTTTGAGGAATACATGAAAGGAGCTACAATATTATCTGGATGCTCTTCGTGTGTAGATGGTCATATCATCACCGCTAATGGACCTGCCTCCTCCATGGAGTTGGCTTACAGAGTAGCTTGTGTACTTCGCGGTGAAGAGCCAGCCAGGCAGATGGCAGAAATGATGATGGTCAATTGGTTCTGATGGAAAAATATTTTATCGTTGTGGCTGGAGGAAAGGGCAGTCGTATGGGAGGCGATATCCCTAAGCAATTTCAATTGTTGCAAGGAGTTCCCATTTTGTTCCATACATTGAAACGTTTGCATTCGTTTGTTCCAGATGCGACTATTGTGCTTGTTATTCCCCAGGCCCATTTATCTTTGTGGCAGCAATTGGTGGCTACTTATGGCATGCCGGCTCCTCTTCAAGTGGCTTATGGAGGAGCTAATCGTTTTGAATCTGTCAGAAACGGCTTGAACCAAATAAACAGTGACAACGATGCGCTGGTGGCTGTACATGACGGAGTGCGTCCATTTGTATCTCGGGAAGTAGTTCTTCGCTGTTTTGATGCAGCTGCCCTTAGTGGAGCTGTTATTCCAACAATACGTCCTGTGGAGACCATACGACTGTCTGATGCTGATGGTAGGTCCCATGTGTTTCCTCGCAGACATTGTCATTTGGTACAGACTCCGCAGGTATTCCGTCTCCCGTTATTGCGCAAAGCCTATCTGCAGGAATATCGTGAAACCTTCACAGACGATGCTTCTGTGGTAGAAAGCATGGGCCACCCTATAGAAATGGTTGAAGGAAATAGTGAAAACATTAAACTTACCACCCCCTTAGATATACTTCTGGCAGAATCTTTGGTAAATAATAAATAAAAAATATAATCCTCTACTCCCCTTAATGGCCTCCATCGCATATTAACTTCCTTTTTGGGGAGAGGATAGAGGTGAGGCTTCCCTTCTACAATCAATGTACTCTTTTCTTAATCAGACTATAAAATATTTCAAGGGGGTAGGTCCTTACAGGGCATCGCTACTTGAAAAAGAAGCGGGAATAATGTCTGTTGAAGACTTGCTACGCTATTACCCCAATAAATACATAGACCGTACACGTGTGTATAAGGTGCAGGAACTGGAGGAAGGCATGGCTTCGGTCCAAGTCATAGGGCAATTGTTGTATCTGTATGAAACAGGAATAGGTAGACGTAAAAGATTGGAAGGAGTGCTTGACGATGGAACAGGAACCATCCGACTGGTATGGTTCGGTGGTATCGGCCATATGAAGAAGGTACTTCAACTTAAGTCCTATTATGTCGTTTTTGGCAAGCCTTCTTTGTTCCGTGAAGAGATGACCATGTCCCATCCGGAAATTAGTCTTTACCAAGGTGCAGAGGCACTCGCTTCACAGTCCCGTCTTCATCCAGCCTATCCCATGACAGAGGCGATGCGCAACGGAGGTGTTACATCTGCTTTGCTGGAACAACTTATATTGTCTGCTTTTCAGCATCTTCGCATGGAGGATGTACCAGATACTCTGCCGAAGGTCCTACTTCATAAATATGAGTTAATGGGATTGTATCCTTCACTTAAGCAAATACATTTGCCTTCAGATAATGACCTCTTAGAGCAGGCTCGCCACCGCTTGAAATTCGAAGAACTCTTCTATGTCCAACTGGAAATATTGGACTATGCCCACAAGCGTACTCGTAGTTCTGCAGGACTACGATTCCCGCTTGTAGGTTCAGTGTTCCATCTCTTTTATCGTGAGCATCTACCTTTTGCCTTGACGGAAGCACAAAAAAGAGTAGTAAGGGAAATCTGGGCAGATATGAACAGTGGACTCCAAATGAATCGTCTGCTTCAAGGAGATGTAGGGAGTGGAAAGACCCTCGTAGCCCTCATGAGTATGCTTATAGCACAGGGCAATGGGTATCAGTCGTGTATGATGGCTCCTACAGAGATTCTTGCAGAGCAGCATTATAACACTCTCATGCGATTCCTCGAGGGTATGGATATACATGTAGCCCTGCTTACAGGATCTGTACAAGGGAAAAGACGCACTTCCATTCTTCAAGAAGTCAGTAGGGGAGAAGTGAATATTCTGGTTGGCACTCATGCCTTACTAGGGGATAAAGTAGATTTCCATCAACTTGGACTGGCAGTTATTGATGAGCAACATCGTTTTGGTGTAGAGCAGAGAGCCAGTCTATGGAAAAAGAATTCTATATCGCCCCATATCTTGGTTATGACAGCCACCCCTATTCCCCGTACGCTTGCCATGACTGTATATGGAGACCTCACCGTATCTGTGATTGACGAGTTGCCTCCAGGCAGAAAACCGGTGAAGACATGTCATGGTTATCATGAGACAGAGAAAGACTATCTCCAGCTAGTTGCCAGTGAAATTCAAAAAGGACGTCAAGCCTATTTTGTATATCCACTCATTGAAGAGAGTGAGAAATCTGACATGCTCGACCTTGAAAGTGGATATCAGCATTTGTGTGAAGTGTTTCCTCAGTGGCGAATAGGCCGATTGCATGGTAAAATGAAGGATAGTGAAAAAAATTCCATCATGGAGGAATTCAAAGCAGGAAAGATGGATGTTTTAGTATCAACTACTGTCATTGAGGTGGGAGTTGATGTACCCAATGCCTCCGTTATGGTGGTGATGAATGCCAATAGATTTGGACTTTCACAGCTTCATCAGTTAAGAGGAAGAGTAGGGCGTGGAGCTGACCAGTCTTATTGCCTGCTCGTTACTGGTTACCAATTGTCAGAGACGTCACGTAGACGAATCGAGATTATGCTGGAATCATCTGATGGGTTCTATATCGCAGAAGAAGATCTCAAATTACGTGGCCCTGGTGTATTAGATGGTACACAACAGAGCGGTGTGTTTTTTGATTTAAAACTTTCCAATGTTATCCGTGATGGAGACCTTATGGCTCAAGCACGAAACGCTGCTATGGATATTCTCAGTCAAGACCCCGACAAAAGTTTGCCTTCTTATGCCATTGTATGGGATACATTGGCAAAAATGAGGAAAAACCGTATTGATTTGTCTAATATTTCTTAAGGTCAAAGATTTTTGCGATGTATGTCTTGGTTGGTTGGAAAAATATTATTACTTTTGTAACGTCATGTTTTCAAAACATGTGAAGATCAACTATTGAACAATCATGCATTTTTCCATAGTACGTAATATATTATTCTTATTTTGCACTTTCGGTAGTATTGCTATAACCCATGCTCAGGACTTGATGGCCAGGCAGGCCCCAGTAGATCGTCAGATGAGAGCAATTGATTCTGTTGCCATGCAGTCAGCCTTGAAGAAGGAAGCCAGTGCCACCATATCTGATATTTATTCCATTTGGAGCAACGACCACGTCAATGCCTACAAGGATGTACCTAAGCCCAGTAGTTTCAAGATTGACCTTACAGGTTTTACTATGCCTACTCCCAGTAGGAACATTACTTCACGCTATGGCTATCGTTCCGCATTTAGAAGAAATCATTACGGATTAGATATCAAAGTATATACAGGTGACACCATATATGCTGCCTTTGAAGGCAAGATAAGGATAGTAGCCTATGATCGTGCAGGATATGGTTATTACATTGTAATGCGACATCCCAATGGTTTGGAGACTGTCTATGGTCATCTTTCCAAGCAATTGGTAGCAGAAAATGATATGGTGGCTTCAGGAGCACCTATCGGATTAGGAGGAAGTACAGGCCGTTCTACGGGTTCACATCTCCATTTTGAAACCCGTCTGCTGGGAGAGCCCATCAATCCGGAATTTCTGTTTGATTTCCCCAATCAAGATGTTACAGGCGATTATTATACTTGGATTAATCCCGATTACAGAAGTGACGGAGAAGATGGTATCTACAATGCGATGGCATCATCTGTGTCAGGCAAAACTTTGTCATCTTCCTCTAATCGGCCTACTTACCATAAAGTGAAGAAGGGCGAGAGCCTGTATTCTATTGCTACCTCTATGGGAATGACGGTAGCACAGTTATGTTCGCTCAATGGTATTCGCAAACGTAGCAAGTTGCGCCCTGGTCAAATTCTTAAATGTCGCTGAAACCCTTCGTTTCCTTTTTTTCTTTTGCATATCTTCAATATTTCCCTCTTTCTGACCATTTGTAATGGATAGGGAATGTGAGAA
>JALERS010000071.1 GCA_022763905.1 Prevotellaceae bacterium
TGGGACTCGCAGTAGGTTTGTACAATGTCGACAAGCAATCCTACAGCAGTTATACAGAAACCCTTGTAGGCTGTTATACAGAAATCATTGAAGGCAGTGAACAGCAAGTATATTATGATGGCGGAGATTACGAACTGACCAATCGGACCAAACTCTCCGGTACAGGAGTGGACTTCAAAGCAGGATTGATAGTACGCCCCATTGAGGACAACCCTTTCCGTATAGGATTCTCCTTTACCACTCCTACTTATTATTCTCTCACATCACGTATCTCTTCAAGCATATCATCACGACTCACTGATGTAAACGACATGAATAGGGTCAACTCATACGGCTACAACATAGATTATGACTACAATCTCTATACACCATGGCGCTTCAATTTCAGTTTGGGAAGCACTTTCTTCAATCAGTTGGCCATAGGAGCAGAATATGAATATGCTGACTATTCCTGCGCCAAGATATCCTACGACAATGGTTACTGGGACGAATGGGGTTCTGATGCCGATGACGACGATGCTATCAAGCAGGAAGCCGACAAGTATCTTAAAGGAGTGAGCACATTTAAAATAGGTGCCGAATGGTACGTTGACCCCCAACTGGCTATACGATTGGGGTACAACTATGTATCGTCGCCAATGGACAAGAACGCGTTCTACAACCAGTATATCAACAGCGCTTCTCTGGACTATGCCACCTCAACCGCCTATATGAATCCAGGTGCTATCAACAGGATTACAGTGGGAATGGGTACCAACTTCGGCAACTTCTATGCTGATATAGCCTATATGTTCCAAAAGCAGAAGGCTGATTTTTACGCTTTTAAAATTATTGATTTGCCATTGCCAGCTACATCAATCAAGTTAAACCGCTCCAAGGTAATGATTACTTTGGGTTACCGCTTCTAGAAGCATTCTGAAAGATAGAACATAACATACATCACCTGCAGGCTCCACGTCTTTCCTAAAAAGCGTGGAGCCTGTCTTGTTTTTTCACTCCCATCAATAATAGACATTCGTAAGGCTGATTCCTTATATCACATAGTGGCACATCATCTATGATTTGCCAAATCACCCTCCATCGCAATTAGTTTTCAGAAGAGTATCTTCACTACAGTCGGATTCCTGTCAGACATTGCTCATACCGAAGTTACAAAGTGAAATGTCCTGCTTTCTTCACAAGACGAAAGCAGGACATTTCACTGATATTGCTCAAAACGTCAACTTACCATCTCCAATACAACTGCAGATCCAAGGAATTGTAATGCTGGTCAATGGCAGAGGTACTCTTATCGGATATGAAATTATAATTAGCTTGAATTTTCAGATTCTTGCTGAAGTAATATTCAGAACCGAGACCATAGATGCGCTTGGCAGAATTCCAGGTCTTTTGGTCGCGATACACATCCCAACGAGCCTGAACCTTAAGTTTCTTGTCTTTAGTTACAGGGACAGCAGACATGATGTACCAGGTATCGGCACCATCAGATGTATTGGGCTTGAGCGTCAAACCATTATTCACGTCATAGACATAATCACTGACCTTATGCCCTTCACTGACACCATACTCTGCACGAACGGTAAAAGGACCTGTATAACGTATACCTGCAGCCATACGGTTACGGTCTACTGTTACAGCCTGAGAGGATACAGTACCTGTGTAATTGCCACTCCAGCCAAAGAATGCCACGGTAAGATTCTTCACAGGACTGATAGCAATATTGCCAATAACATCCTTGTGATTGTTGATATCATTATGGTTGATACCCTGTCCGTTGTAGACACCCAACTGATAATGCAGGAATGCATGACCATCTTTACGGGAAGGAAACAGGTCACCCTGAATCTGTACACCTCCGTCACGTCCACCACTGGAATGCTCTCCTACCCTGTCACTGAATCCTGCCATCTTCTGTACCAACTGAGAATAATCGCCAAAGCTTATATCCCAAGGATTCATAGGATTCTCAAAAGTAAAACAACGTTTGAACTGACCTACCTTGACACGGAAGAAGGAATACTTCTGCCATTCTGCCCATGCGTCTACGATATGAGGACCTTTTTCATTAGTACCACCATAACCTTCGTATTCTACTTGCAACTTATACGCAAAATTGAGCATCTTGCCATCTACATAGGCACGAACCAAACGCAAATCAAAATTACTATGACTCTTGTTGGATGTACTCAAATCCCTGTCATTGAAGGCAGCGCGCCCAATAACATAACCTCCAAACTTGGAGGTTTCCAAAATGTCTTTCTTTGCCTGTTCGGCCAAATCCTTCTGAGCATTTATGCCAAAAGTTGCACAAAAGAACATTAAGGATAATACAATAAAAATTTTCTTCATAATCATTTATAATTAATCTTTTAACAATGCGAACTTGATGGTTTCCCCCAAAAAGGGAATGCAAAGTTACAACGAAATTGCTTTTTTAAGAAAGTTTGATAATGAAAAAGGATGCTCCTTTCGTCAAAACAAACACTTTTAGTAAATTTGCAAAATAATTCCATGAACCTGACCATAGACATAGGCAACAGTTCCGTCAAATATTCTGTATTTGACAAGGAGAGGTGTATCTGGCACGAACAGGCGGACATCCGTTCAACCCAACCTGTTGAACGGGCCAAAAGTATGGGTGTGCAACAGGTCATTATCTCCTCAGTCTCTGACAAAGGCAAGGAAATTGAAGAAGTACTTTCTCAAGCCAACCTGCCTGTTTACAGATTGGGACAATCACCGTTACGACTTCCTTTCCGTATCGGATACAAGACTCCCGACACATTGGGCAGTGACAGGATAGCCGCCGTTGCAGGAGCCTGGAAACTAGCACCGGGACAATCTGTTCTAGTAATAGATATGGGCACATGCATTACCTACGATTTACTTTCCAACGAAGGAATATTCGTAGGAGGCAATATTGCACCAGGCCTGAAGATGAGAATACGTTCCATGCATGAACACACTGCACGATTGCCTTTGACAGAAATTCCCCAAGACGAACCGCCATTTCTGGGAGGAACCACCTATGAAGCCATTACAAGCGGAGCCATGTGGGGAATCCGTATGGAAGCAGAAGGATATTATCTCCATCTCAAACAGCAGTATCCTGACATCCAGGTAATGGTAACGGGAGGAGACTGCAGGACATTAGCACATACATTGGGCCATTTCGCCTCCATCCATGACTCGCTGGTCGATACAGGCCTTAACACCATATTAGATTATCAACAACAATGAAAAGACTTATCATCTCCTTTCTGGCAGCAGTACTGCTGATACCCATTACTGATACCCAAGCACAAACCAGCGGAGGAAACTCTCCTTATTCACGATACGGATTCGGACTATTAAGTGACGAAGCACAAGGATTCAACAAAGGAATGTCGGGAGTAGCGCTAGGTTTCAAAGGACGTGAAAGATTAAATTTCGTCAACCCTGCATCTTATGCAGCCATTGACTCTATCACCCTGCTATTTGATGTAGGTATCTCACTTTACAACAACCACATCACCGAAGGGAATAAAAGTGTCAATACTCTCAATTCCACACTGGACTACATCAGTGCAGGATTCAGATTGAGAAAGAATCTGGGCATCTCACTGGGAATACGCCCGCTTTCCCTGGTCTCCTATGATTTCTATGTATCCGAGAAACAAGACGACTTTGATGGAAGCGGTGAATACAACAAGACATCCAACTACAAAGGTGACGGTGGTCTACGCAATGCTTGGTTGGGATTGGGATGGAACATCTGCCGACAATTGGCCCTAGGAGTCAATGGAGGATTCACATGGGGAAGCTATTCCCATAATAGCAGTATCACATTCAGCAACACTAACATACATAGCATTGCCCGCCTCTATAAAGCCAATATTAACAGTTATACTGTAGACGCAGGACTGCAATACACATTCAACATCAACAAAAAAGACGAGATTACGCTGGGAGCCACTTACGGACTAGGACATAACATCAGTTCATCTGCCACTTTCATCAGTCAGCGACTGAATACGTCAAGCGTACTAGGAGCTGATACCTTCCGATTAAAAAATGCCTTTGAGCAGCCCCACAAATGGGGAATAGGTTTCGCATACTGCAAAGACAAGAAACTGACCATAGGAATCGACTACACCTGCCAACTATGGAAAGGATGCAGATTCCCTGAACTGCAAGACAATATCTTATATAAAAGTACTGATGCCTTCAGCAACAGACACAAGATAGCTGCCGGCGTAGAATATATGCCAGACCCTGAAAGCTACAAAGTATCGGATCACATCTGTTACAGAGCAGGATTCTCCTATGCCAATTCCTATACCAAAGTCAACGGAAACAATGGTCCCGATGATTATACAGTGAGCGCTGGTGTCGGCATCCCCCTTGTCAATGTATTCAGTAATCGTTCCGTCCTGAACATAGCCGTACAATGGGAACATCTCACGGCATCATCCTCCAACACTATCAAGGAAGATTACATCAAACTGTGTTTGGGACTTTCCTTTAATGCCAACTGGTTCAACAAGTGGAGAATTGAATAATCTTCATATCATCCGATTCCACCACCTTCCCCATAAGACAAGGTAGCATTGTCAACATGTACAAAATATCCATTGTTTTTCTGACAGTCAGCCTGATTGCAGGACACATCCTCTGTTCATGCTCGTCTGGAAAGCCCCCTATTGCTCCTGCCGTTGAGATGAGAGACTCTTGTTCTGTCATGACCACATATGGCGTGAGCAAACTCATTAGTGATTCGGGAGTTATCAGATACAAAATCGTAGCAGAGGAATGGAATGTCCACGACAGGACCAATCCTCCCAAACAGACATTTCCCAAAGGACTTGTCATGGAGAAATTCAACGAGAAGTTCCATATTGAAATGTATATCACAGCCGACACTGCCTATTGGTACAACCAAAACCTATGGGAACTGAGAGGCCGTGTATGTGTATGGAACGACCAAGGCACCATTTTTAATTCAGAACTGCTCTATTGGGACATGAACCGCCATGAGTTCTACTCCAATGTTTATTCTCACCTTATTACTCCCGAAAGAGAAGTGGAAGGCAACAGTTTCCATTCCAACGAGCAGATGACTATCTACGAAGTGAATTTCTCCCATGCGGTATTTCCTCTACCCGAAGAGACTGAAAACCAGACAGTACCTGACGATACCACACAAGTAACCCCTACCGAGCCACAACGTCCGGAACCCCAATCACGTCCCAAAAGTTATCAAATGGTTGATGACAAAAAGACATCTCCCAATCCACATTTTACGCTCTAATAGATTATCTCAGTCACAATGCCCCTATCCCTATTCATCTCTTGCATCCTGCTGTTGGCCTTCTGCCAAATGAACGAAACAGCACTGACCTACTCTTTCAAATACAGAAAGACAGACAAGGATGATACCACCTATCTCATCCACATTATCCAAAAGTTGTACAAACATGCAGGCACACACACCCTCTCCCTGCGTGGCATATCACTTGTCATGTCTGCGATATGTGCCTGTATCTCAATGGTATGGATTGACCAATGGTGCGCTATGCAGTCTTGGGGGACTCCCAGTGCTGTGGCCATCAAAATTCTAGCCGTTATTACCTTAACGATTGTAGGCATCATCGGACCACGGGCTATCGGCATCAAATGGGCAGATAATGTACTTCTCTATTCCGCATTTTGCATCAATCTGATTAATTCTATTTCCTGGCCAATTACCCACATTGTACTTCTTCCCTGCCAATGGATATACAAACGAAAGCAACGACCTTGGAACGAAGATGCCATCTCACATCTGGCAGGTCTCCGTCAGACAGCCTCCAATATCCGGACAACTGCCCCTTCGCTGAGAGATATGAAGATTCAGGAAAACGACATGAAGATATACAGAAACGCACTGGAATTTTCCAATGTGAGAGTAAAGGATTGTATTGTCCCCCGTACGGAAATACTTGCCCTAGAAGAGAATTGTTCCCTCAACGAACTGTTAGACTGCTTTACTGAAAGCGGAAAATCAAAAATCATCATCTACAAAGAAGACCTGGACCATATCATTGGGTACATACACTCCTCTGACATGTTCAGCCAACCTACACAAACCAATTGGAAGGAACTCATCAGTGAAATACCTGTAGTGCCCGAAAGCATGGGGGCACAGAAGATGATGCAGATTTTCCTGCAACAAAAGAAATCTTTGGCAGTTGTTGCCGACGAGTTTGGAGGAACCAGTGGCATTATTTCATTGGAAGACCTTGTAGAAGAAATATTCGGTGATATTGAAGACGAACATGATACATTTAAATATATAGCGAAAAAGACAGGTAACAATGAGTACCTCATTTCTGCCCGACTGGAAATAGAAAAAGCCAACGAACTGCTCGGTATCAGTCTTCCTACATCTGATGAATATCTGACAGTAGGCGGAATGATACTCTATTTTTACGAAAACTTCCCAAAAGAAAACCAGACAGTTACAATTGGTAAGTTCAACTTCCATATTCAGAAAGCAAGCCGGACTCAAATACAACTGGTCAAACTAAAAGTCACATCCCAAGAAGAAAAGTAAGCGAAAAAATAAGGTATATCTATCATTTTTTATATCTTTGTGGGCAAAATTTCATTTTTCAGACACTAAAGAAAAATTATATAACCAAATATGGCAGCATTACAAACAATTAGAAGCAAAGGCGCATTTCTCCTAATCATCATAGGAATAGGCCTTTTCGCATTCATTGCGGAAGAATTCGTTCGTTCTATCCAGACCACAACGAACGAGAGCAGACAAGTAGCTGGTTCGGTAGCAGGGAACAAGATTACCTCTCAGGAATTCCAGCAGATGTTAGAGGAATATAAAGAAGCACTCAAATTCCTGCGGGGTAATGAGAACTTCAACGAGTACGAGAACGCACAAGCAGAAGACTTTGTATGGCAGTCATATGTCAACAACCAGTTGATTACCGAAGAATGTGACAAACTCGGACTCAATGTTACTGACAAAGAGCTTCAGGATGTACTGATTATCGGCCAACATCCTATGTTGCAACAAACTCCTTTTGTCAACAAGCAGAAATTTGATGTCAATCTCTTGAAGAATTTCTTGACTGAATATGACAAGATGCAGAGTGGGAAGTCAGAAGTTCCACAGGAATATATAGAACAATACACCCGCATTTTCAAATACTGGAAATTTGTTGAGAAGACTCTCCGTGAAAACATCCTGCAACAAAAGTACCAGATGCTCCTTGTCTCTTGCATTCTGTCCAATCCTGTAGAAGCCAAAATGAATTATGAGGCAACGGCAAAGTCAACTGACATCCAACTGGCTGTATTCCCCTTGCGCAATGTCAACGACAACCTCATCAAGGTTACCGACGAAGATATCAAGGCAAAATATGCCGAATCCAAGGAAAAATACCATCAATACATGGAAAGCCGCGAAATAGGATTTGCAGCAATTACCGTAGAAGCCAGTGAACAAGACAAGGCCAACCTCCATGAGGAGATGAACAAGTATTTCAGCAAACTGGAATCATCTGATGATTTGACAAGCACAGTTCGTTCATCCAATTCACAAGTTACCTACAATGGTATTTGGATTACCAAAAACGCCCTTCCTGGAGATATTCAGAACAAAGTTGACTCCATGAGTCCTGGTTCCATGAAAGGTCCTTATTACGAAATTACCGACAACACAGAAAACATCATCCGTCTGGTTGGCAAGATTCAAGCTCCCGATTCTATCGAGTGCCAGATGATTCAAGTAGGTGGTGCCACTGCTGAAGAAGCGCATACTAGAGCAGACAGTATCTACAAAGCCATCAGCGCAGGAGCTCCATTTGACTCTATTGCCAAGAAATACAATCAGAATGCTACCAAGCAATGGATTGTATCCAACCAGTACGAAAGCGCTCCTACTTCAGATGAGAACAACACCAAGATGCTGAACACCCTCAACACAATGTCAACAGGTGAACTGAAGAATATCACCTTCGACCAGGGCAACATCATCGTAAAGGTAACTGACAGGAAAGCCATGACTACCAAATACAATGTGGCTGTCATTAAGCGTCCTGTTACATTCAGCAAAGAGACATACTCCAAGGCTTATACCAACTTCAGCCGTTATGTTGCCAACAGTACAACACCTGAGGAACTTCAGAAAAATGCATCCAAGTACGGACTGACCTTCCAGCAAGGCATGGAAGTATACAGCAACGGACATTTCGTAGCTAGCATTCCCAATACGAAAGAAGCTCTTCGTTGGATTTACAATGAAGATACCAAGGAAGGTGGCATTTCCCCTGTTTATGAATGTGGAGAAAACAATACCCTGTTGGTAGTAACACTCAACAAAATCCACAAAAAAGGATATCTTCCTATTGAAGACGTGAAGACATTCGTTGAGAATGAAGTAAAACAAGACAAGAAAGCCGAATACCTGATGAAGCAATACGCAAATATCAAATCGTTGGAAGAAGCTGCCCAGAAAGGAGCATCCATTGATTCCCTTAACGGCGTTACCTTCAACAGCAATACCTACATTTCAGCTGCTGCTGCCAATGATCCGATTCTCAACGGAAGCATTGCCGACAAAAAGGCTGGTCAATGGGTAGGTCCTGTGAAGGGTTCCGTAGCAGTTTACTTCTATAAGGTTCTCAATGTGCACGAAAACAAGGCAATGAAGTACAATGAGTCCGAACAGATGAACATCGTACGTAGCCAACATTTGCGCAATCTGCAGACATTCTCTAACGACTTGTACATCAATGGTAATGTAAAGGACAAGCGTTATCTGTTCTTCTAATCCATTTTCAAACAACAATCCGTCAAGGGATGCAACAAATACCATGTTGCATCCTTTGTTGGTTTTGAACTTACATAAAAACAATCATAACTTTTCTAAAGCATCCTTCAACTGGAAGGGAAATTTGTGTAACACAAATCATTGCAAATTCGCGATACTAAATAGATGTTCTTCTACAAGTATTGCATCGGATTCATCCAGACAAGATAAAAGACCTGCATATCGCTTGGGATGATTATATAGGACAATCGCTCACCTTCTACCTGCGGAATTTTTATTGTCTTCTAGCAAATCCAGACTCCATCATGCTACTGCAAAAGCCCTTTTACTTGTAAACCGACAACTGAGAGAATTTCCCAAGACAACGTTTCCCATGGCTGGTATCCATGCAAGAACCTGTTCAGCCGAAACAATCATTGAGTATCAACCCATCTGTTGACAAATGAACAGATAGACAATATGGTTATTCAACTTTGTCAAGCCAAATTGACAAATAGCCTCAAAAATGAGACAAACTTCAAAGAACTGCACATACATAAAGAGGTGTGCGCATGAAAAAAACAATATTTAAAAAAATTCGTTGGAAGGTTTTTTTATTATGAGTACCTTTGTAATGCAATAAACAAGAACAGGAATGATTCATCCATTACGTAGTGCAGTATGCACAGAAGGGCGTCGCATGGCAGGCGCCAGAGCTCTTTGGGTTGCCAACGGAATGAAGCGCGAGCAATTCGGTAAGCCTATCATCGCTATTGCCAACTCTTTCACTCAATTTGTTCCGGGCCATACTCATCTGCATGAAGCCGGACAGATTATCAAAAATGAAATCGAAAAATTTGGGTGCTACGCAGCAGAATTCAACACCATTGCCATCGATGACGGCATAGCCATGGGACACGACGGAATGCTCTATTCCCTTCCCTCACGAGACATCATTGCAGACTCTGTAGAATATATGTGCAATGCCCATAAGGCCGATGCGCTTATCTGTATATCCAATTGTGACAAAATAACACCGGGTATGCTAATGGCAGCGATGCGACTGAATATTCCGGCAATATTTGTATCTGGCGGACCTATGGAAGCTGGACAATACAAAGGAGAGAATCTTGACCTTATTGCCGCAATGATAAAAGGAGCTGACAAAACCGTTAGCGATGAAGAACTGGCAGAAGTGGAAAACCGAGCCTGCCCTGGTTGCGGTTGCTGTTCAGGAATGTTTACAGCCAACTCCATGAACAACCTGACTGAAGCCATTGGACTATCTCTTCCTGGCAATGGGACTATTCTTGCCACCCATTCCAACCGTAAGGAATTGATGAAGGCAGCTGCCAGGCAGATTGTAAAAAATGCTTTTGCCTACTATCAGGATGGAGATGAATCAGTATTGCCACGTTCTATTGCCACTCGCACGGCTTTCCTCAATGCGATGACACTGGACATTGCCATGGGAGCATCTACCAATACGGTTCTCCATCTGTTGGCTATTGCCCAAGAAGCGGGTGTAGATTTTACAATGGCTGATATTGACCGCCTGTCACGTAAAACTCCTTTCTTGTGCAAATTGGCCCCTAACTCCCAGAAGTATTCCGTACAGGAATGCGGAAGAGCTGGTGGCATGTTGGGGCTGTTGGGTGAACTTGCCAAAGGAAAACTGATTGACACAAGTGTAAAGCGTGTCAATGGCGCCACATTGGCAGAAGACATTGAAAAATATTCTATTCTCAAACCTACGGTTGACCCAGAAGCCATACGCATCTACTCTTCTGCTCCTTGTGGCAAATTCTGCAACCAATTGGGCGTACAGGACTCAACTTATGAATCTCTCGATACAGACCGTTCTGACGGATGTATCCGCGATATTGAACACGCTTACACCAAAGACGGAGGAATGGCTGTCCTGTTCGGAAACATTGCACAGGATGGTTGTGTAGTCAAAACTGCAGGCGTAGATGAATCTATATGGAAATTCTCCGGACCTGCTGTCGTCTTCGACTCACAGGAAGATGCCTGTGAAGGTATTCTCAACGGGAAAGTAAAGAAGGGAGACGTAGTAGTCATTACACACGAAGGTCCAAAAGGCGGTCCCGGAATGCAGGAAATGCTCTACCCCACCTCTTATATCAAGAGCATGCATATGGGAAAAGAATGCGCACTGATTACAGACGGACGATTCTCAGGAGGTACTTCTGGTCTATCCATCGGACATATTTCGCCCGAAGCGGCTTCCGGTGGCAACATCGGTAAGATTATGGATGGCGACATCATTGATATAGACATCCCCAATCGTTCCATCAATGTAAGACTCAGCGACGAAGAACTCACATCACGTCCACAACAACCACTCAAAAGAAACAGAACAGTATCAAAAGCACTCCGTGCTTATGCCATGTCAGTGGCATCTGCCGACAAAGGAGGAGTTAGAATTATAGAATAAGACATGGAAAAGATTACAGGTTCGGAAGCCATGATGAGATCCCTCGAACACGAGGGCGTAGATATTCTTTTCGGATATCCCGGCGGATCTATCATGCCAACTTACGATGCATTATATGACCACAAGAAAACTCTCAACCATATATTGGTGCGTCACGAGCAGGCAGCTGTTCATGCAGCTCAAGGATATGCACGAGTCAGTGGAAAAGTAGGTTGCGCTATTGTCACCTCAGGCCCTGGTGCTACCAACACATTGACCGGCATCGCTGATGCCATGGCTGACTCTACTCCCGTAGTAGTTATTTGCGGACAAGTAGGAATAGCCATGCTGGGCACTGATGCTTTTCAAGAAGTAGACGTAATCGGTATTACCTCCCCAGCCTGCAAATGGTGTTACCAGATACGAAGGGCTGAAGATGTAGCATGGGCTGTCAGTCGCGCTTTCTACATAGCACGTAGCGGAAGACCTGGTCCTGTTGTTCTCGACTTCGCCAAAAATGCCCAAACAGGAATGGTTGACTACAAACCATCAGATGTAAATTTCATCCGCTCCTATGACCCCTATCCCGAAATAGACCTGACAGTCATAGAGAAAGCGGCTCAGATGATTAATGACTCCGTCAAGCCTTTTGCCCTCTTGGGACAAGGTATAGAACTGGCTGGTGCCAGGGAAGAAGTTACTGCATTGCTCGAAAAAGCGCAGATTCCTTTTGGAACCACCATTCTCGGACTCAGCGACATGCCATTTGACCATCCTTTAAATATGGGTATGTTAGGCATGCACGGCAATCTGGGACCCAATGTCATGACCAACCAGTGTGACCTTCTGTTGGCAATTGGAATGCGTTTTGATGACAGAGTCACCGGCAACTTGAGCACCTATGCCAAACAAGCGAAAATTATCCATTTCGACATTGACCCGTCAGAATTCAACAAGAATGTCGCAATTGATTTGGCCGTACTCGGTGATTGTAAGGAGACCTTGGTGGCTGTTACCAAGAAAGTTGAATCGACACAACATAATTCTTGGATAGAAGGATTTAAGCCTTATGCCGAAAAAGAATTCCATAAAGTAATAGAAAAATCCATTTTCCCAAAAGAAGGTCCCCTGCTGATGGGTGAAGTGATTCACCAAGTCAGTGAAGCCACTCACCATAGAGGCATCTTGGTAACTGACGTCGGACAGAACCAGATGTTCAGTTGTCGATATTTCAAGGTAAGCAATCCACGATCGGTTGTAACCAGTGGAGGAATTGGAACCATGGGCTTTGGTCTTCCTGCAGCAATAGGTGCCACATTCGGCTGTCCCGAACGTACAGTCTGTCTGTTCTGTGGAGACGGAGGACTTCAGATGACAATCGAAGAGCTGGGTACCATCATGGAACAGGGAGCACCTGTCAAGATTATCCTACTCAACAATAATTTCCTGGGGAATGTAAGGCAATGGCAGGAAATGTTCTTTTCTCACAGATATTCCTTCACTCCGATGGCCAATCCCGACTATGAAGGAATTGCCAAGGCCTACGGAATTCCTGCACAGACTGTAGTCAACCGCGAAGACCTCACATCAGCCATAGAGACCATGATTAACACCGACGGGCCATATCTGTTGCAATGTGCAGTAAAAGAAGAAGAGAACGTGATGCCTATGACTCCACCGGGAGCCAATATAGACGAGATGTTGCTAGAAGCATAACTACCCTCTCAGACAAAAAGAAGAAATAAAAAAAGAAAATATGACAGGCCATGTTACTTTCGGCGGCCAATGTGGAGAATGCTCCTCCTGTGGGAAATGCCGGAAAATGCTTGAATGCAATAACATAGTCATCAAAGAAGATTCAAAAGAGACAAAAACCATGGAACAGGACCAGTCCCGAAAACTATACACTTTTATCATCTATTCAGAAAATGTGCCAGGCGTATTGTCACAGATAACAGCCGTATACACACGAAGGCAAGTCAACATCGAATCACTGAACGTATGTGCATCCTCAACACCTGGAGCTCACAAATACACTATTACAGCCTATTGTGAAGAGTCTATGGCCAAGATGCTCACAGCACAGATTGAGAAAAAAATCGATGTATTACAAGCCAATTTCTTCGTAGATGATGACATCTACATCAACGAGACTTGCCTTATCAAGATATCTTCTCCTATCATGCTGGAGAACAGGAATATCAACAAAATGGTCCGACTGCATGGTGCTCATATTGTAGAAGTCAACCCTACCTTCGCCATTATAGAAAAAACCGGTATGACTGACGAGATTCTTTCTCTATACAATTCTCTTCAGCAATTAGGATGCATTCTACAGTTTGTCCGATCGGGAAGAATAGCCATCAACAAATCCTACACTGAAATGCTAGACAAATATCTGGCAGAGAGAGAAGCAAGACGTAAAATTAGTCATTCACTCAGGTAGTCAATTAGATAAATCAAATTCAAATTAAGAATACGCTTCCTTTCGGAAGCAAAAAACACAAAAAAATGGCAAAAATGAATTTTGGAGGTGTCATTGAAGAAGTAATGACACGTGAAGAATTTCCGCTTGAAAAAGCGCGTGAAGTATTGAAAGATGAAACTATCGCAGTCATCGGTTACGGTGTTCAGGGGCCCGGTCAGGCTTGCAATCTGCGTGATAACGGATTCAATGTAATTGTAGGCCAGCGTCAAGGCAAGACTTTTGAGAAAGCCATCGCTGATGGTTGGGTACCAGGTGAAACCCTCTTCTCTATTGAAGAAGCTGCCGAGAAAGGCACCATCGTGATGTGTCTGTTGTCTGATGCAGCTGTAATGAGTGTATGGCCTACTTTGAAGAAACATCTCCATCCTGGTAATGCACTATATTTCAGCCATGGATTCGCTATCACATGGAATGACCGTACCGGTTGCGTTCCTCCTACAGATATTGATGTCATCATGGTAGCTCCCAAAGGATCTGGTACATCTCTGCGTACCATGTTCCTTGAAGGTCGTGGACTGAACTCTTCATATGCCGTATATCAAGATGTAACCGGCAAAGCCCTTGAACGTACACTTGCTTTGGGTATCGGAATCGGTTCTGGTTATCTGTTTGAAACCACCTTCCAGCGTGAAGCTACATCTGACCTTACTGGTGAACGCGGTTCTTTGATGGGAGCAATTCAAGGTCTTCTTCTGGCTCAGTATGAAGTACTCCGTGAAAACGGACACACACCATCTGAAGCCTTCAATGAAACTGTTGAAGAACTCACCCAGTCTCTCATGCCTCTGTTTGCAGAAAAGGGTATGGACTGGATGTATGCCAACTGCTCAACAACAGCACAACGTGGAGCTTTGGACTGGATGGGTCCGTTCCATGATGCCATCAAACCCGTTGTTGAAAAACTATATCATTCAGTCAAGAGCGGAAATGAAGCACAGATTTCCATCGATGCCAATTCAAAACCTGATTATCGTGTAGGTCTAGAGAAAGAACTGGCAGCTCTTCACGAATCAGAAATGTGGCGCACTGCTGAAGTTGTACGCCAACTCCGTCCAGAGAACAACTGATAGACATACCCATTCATCTATTAGATACAACCA
>JALERS010000091.1 GCA_022763905.1 Prevotellaceae bacterium
AGCACGTACCTTACGTTCATCTGACCTAATGGCTCTCCAGGACAGATAAGAGAAGATAGCAGCAATTAATGGAAATATTGTAGTTGAACAGAAGATATAACAACTCAAAGGTTGCTGACTAGCTACCCCAATGCCTACAAGTGATAACACAAGACATTCAGCTGTCAGACATGAGACTATTTTTATCTGTCTTTTTCGATTACCAAAAAGAAAGATGGAAATTGCTAAACACAAACCAGTCTGGGCTACAACACCCATATATACATACTCCAAGACACCAAATGTCATACAATTGGTATGACAGGATGTAAGGATTACTTGGATAATGGCTGATACACATGCCAGTAAAAGGTAGATAGTTTGAATGCGTTGAATCATGATTATGTGATATCTACTGTTTACTTCTTATAGTTCCATACTCTACTTTACTACCCATTGATTTCCATATTAGCGAATGGACAGGTAGTCATAGCATGTCAAAGATGATAGATACAAGAACTATTTTTCAGTCTCTTTCTGCAGTAGGATTACGGAAATATACCTTATTGTCCAAAAATTCCTGTTCTGCTTCAAGTGTAGGTTTGGGAAGTTTCTCATAATAGCGGGAAATCTCTATCTGTTCTCGATTTTCGAACTCCTCATCAAGAGAATCACTCTTTGAACCAAACTCTCTCAATTTATTCTGCAAATCGTTTTTCACCTCCACTGCAATCTGGTTGGCTCTCTTGCCCATAATCAGGACACTTTCATAAATATTGCCAGTGGGTTCGCTGTAATCCATTATGTTACGTGTAACAGTAGTGGTAGGTGCATTGCTCTTTTTAATAGCCATAGTGAATCTTATAAAATGTATGTTATAACTTATTGTAATCCTTTAGTATCGTCAGCTAATATTCAATATTACAAAGATTTGTATTTGTTCTGTGCTTTAGTGAAAATAGCCTTGGCTTCTTTCATATATTTAGAGGAAGGATATTCATTGACAAAACCATAGTATTCATCAATGGTATTTTCAAGTCTTTCTTTCATTTTGGATAGAATGCTCTGTTGGGCAAGATGGAATTTGGAACGAAGAATCAGAATAGAAAATTCTTCCTTCTTGGAAGTATAGGGAAAGTCCTTGATAGCATTTTCGCAAGTAATGATGCAAGCCTCATAATTATTGCCTCCCATGGTACAATTGCCAATATATCCTCCTAAAGTATAATAGAGTTTAGCTGCCTGATACTGTTTCTCTACCAATTTATCCTGCATTTCAAATACTAAGTCTTTTGCCTGCGGGGCATATTTGGAGTCGGGAGAAATTTCCAAAAAACTCTGCATTTCGCTAATTGCCGTAACAGTGCCTGTCTGGTCCAATTCAGTCTGAGGCATACTCATATAGAGGGAATAGGCTGCATAGAAACGAGCATCATCTACATGTATACCTGTAGGATAAGTGGCAAAATATCTCTTGAAATAACTGTTGGCAGTAGCATAATCCTTGGAATGGAATATATTCATTGCTTGAAAGAAAGCAGCCTCATCACCCTTTTCTGTACCTTTCAATGCTGGCATGGTTTCCTCAAGAAGCATGGCGGCATTGGTGTGTTTCCCCTCGAAAAAATACTGCTTCATGGTTTCATACTTGAAATCAGAATCTGGTGATTTGATCACCTTGTTGAAACTATTGCATGACATACATAAGATGCAGGCCCATACAAGCAGAAAATAGGAAGACTTTAGTTTCATAGTTGCAAAATGATTTGCAAATTTACGGATTTATAGGCAGATATCCGTCTGAAAGAACATGATTTTTATATAAAAAGGCATTAAAAGCCCCATCCTATACACCCAATCGATTTCTATTGAACTCCTTTTGTGCCTTCTGTAATTGTTGAAGGAAAGCAGGCTCTGAGCAAAGCCGAGCAAAAACCACACTGCCAGTCAGCCTACCATCATCTACATCACTTTGATAATGAAACCCTAATATCACACGACTCTGCCCCATTTCGTAAGCTGTCTTCATGATGGCTTCCTGGCAATCAGGTGCCAGCGCAGAGAAGAGCATTCCTGCCAGCCATGCGCTGGAAGTATGTCCTGACGGATAAGAAGTGAAGTCAGTAGCACGCTCATGTTGTGGTAATCCTGTAGGTTCATGAAATTGTTGATAGGGACGTTTGCGCCGAAAGTACTTCTTTGCACTGGCTCCAGCACTGCGTTCAGCTGCATGTATGGAATTGAGCAATTGGAAAAGTTCTGGGTGAGTTGCAGGTGTCATTTTGCATCCTATGGCCTGTCCAAATCTTTCCATCATATAGGAAGCACTGAAACGCGCATCCTTTCTGGCAGTATCACCTCGAGGAGTATCCCGTAATGCTTTCGTGTCGCAATATTGCACCCAGTCATAATAGAAACGGGCATCTTGTAGTGCGGGAGGGCCAGGAAGTATTTTCTCCATACGAGGAGCATTTTCATATACGAAATATAACACTGTATCACATCCCTTCTGCGACTGAGCTTGTAGGCTATTTCCCTTTGCTCCTATCAGTATCACTAATACCAGGAACATCCATCCTTTTCTTTTCATAAGCTTAAATTGTTGTTGTATTATCGGCATCTGTACCCTTTTCTCACAATAAATCTTTTCCTGTGTGCTTCTGTCTGAGCATATCTTCCCTTTCTAGCACCTCTTTTGCTTTACGGGCATAAACAATGATGCGGTATGACTGATTATAACTCATGTAATTGACAAACCAGTTGAACATGACACTTATCTTGTTCCTTACACCAAGAATTGGGCGCAAATGAATCATCAACCACATGAACCATGCTAAGAATCCGTAGATTTTCATTTTTTTAATTTCAGTCACAGCATGATTTCTACCAATGGTAGCCATTGTTCCCAGATTGGTATATTTGAAAGGTTTCATTTCCTTACCATGTTGACTTCTTATCAAATTTTTAGCCAACCTTTTAGCTTGTTGTATGGCAGGTTGAGCCAGTTGGGGATGCCCTTGAGGGCAAGCATCATCTGTTGTCATCAGACATTGGTCTCCAAGTGCAAATACGTCTTCCAGACCTTCTACTCTATTGAAAGCATCTACCTTGATTCTTCCACCTCTTCCCAGCAATGAAGAATCTAGATTTCCTACCTTCTCAGCCTTGACGCCACTCACCCAAATGAATGTGCGAGTAGGTATTTCGGTTCCATCACTAAGCACTACACTATGGTTCCTGTAGTCTGTAACCATTTTTCCCAAAATCACTTCTACTCCCATCTCTTCCAGATAGTTTTTCGCATAGACTGACGTCTTCTCCGAGAAAACTGGAAGAAGACGCTGGCCTCCTTCTATCAGATAGATATGCATGGAACGCTGGTTCATTTCAGGATAGTCATAGGGAAGGATGAAGCGTTTCATTTCTGACAATGCACCTGCAATCTCCACACCTGAAGCACCGCCTCCAACAATTACTACATTGAGCAGTTCTTCCTCTTCTTGCTTGGAAGAACAGGTAATGGCACGTTCAAAATTGTCAAGCAAAGCATTACGCAGTCCCATAGCTTCACTGACGGTCTTCATCGGAATGGCCTCTTCTTCTATGTGACTATTGCCATAATAGTTAGTGGTTGTGCCACAAGCTAATACCAAATAATCGTATTTTACCTTACCGATAGAGGTTTGTATGATTTTCTTGTCAGGAAAAATATATCGCATTTCTGCCTTACGGAAATAAAAATCCTTTTGCCCATGGAAAATTTTACGAAAAGGAAAGGAAATACTTCCCACCTCCAAACCAGCAGAAGCTATCTGATAGATGAGTGGAGGAAACTGATGGTAATTATTTCTGTCAATAAGGATTACCTGAAAATTCTTGCCACTTAGTCGTCTCGCTAATGTAAGTCCGGCAAATCCACCTCCAACTATCACCACACGCTTCTTAGCACTATATGGAATGTTTACACTCATAGATATATAGGGTCATTGTATTACCTTACAAAGGTATATATTCCTGCAAGAATAGCGCTGATGTACGAAGTCAAAATTCTTCAAACATGACAGTGCTATCTTTCTTTCATTTGAAAAACTTGTTGTAACCGCTTTTTTATGGAAGATGCAGTATACAATTTTGCTTTTGTGTCATCCCCTTTCATCTACTGCTTTTGCCACAAATATCCCAAGAGAGTTTACCGCATTTATGATTACTCCATAAATAATGTATGGAGACAGACGTTTTTTTTCTTCCTGCCATTATCACCATACCTTTTATTTGTAGTATTTTTGCATGCAGAAAAACCTATTCAGACCATTTCACATTATGAAAAATTCATTTAAAGGGCTGATGATAGTGCTAACGGTATCATTGATTATGCTGGGAGTGATTTCCTGCAGTCCATCCAATAAATCTCTAGAAGAACAAACAGATTCATTGTTATACTATGACGAAACAATGGATAACGGTATCATCCGAATGAATAGCATCAAGTATTCTGACTCCATTAAAACTAATACCAACTGCTATCTGTACCAGATAGAAAGACAACCCGATTCCACCCTACCTAACGTAAAAGACCAGTATTCTGAATTGGTGTATCTAGATAATCGTATAGACGTTCATATTTTAAAGGATGGGAAAGAATTCTTTCGTCATTCTTTCGTAAAATCAGACTTCAAATCCTTCCTTGATGAAGGATTCATGAAATATGGTATTTTGGAAGGATTTGTTTTTGACCGCACGACAGGAAACAGTCTTCGTTTCGCTACCAGCGTATCTTTTCCACAAAGTGATATGTATATTCCTCTCATTGTCACTATAAACAATCAAGGACAATATGATATCCAACGGGATAATATCATGGAAGAAGCATCATCCAATACGTCAGAAGAATGAAGGAACAGCGTACAGCAATGATATTTGCGGCGGGACTAGGGACTCGACTACAGCCTCTGACCAACTATCGGCCTAAAGCATTGGTTGAAATAGAAGGGCGTCCATTGATTGAAATACAGTTAGAACGCCTTTATCAAACAGGCTGGCGTCGCATTATTGTCAACATTCATCATTTCCCTGATATGATGAAAGAATGGATATCCGCTTACCATCGTCATCCTGACATGGAAATCCTGATTAGTGATGAAAGTGACCATCTTCTCAATACAGGCGGAGGACTGAAGAAAGCAGCTTCTCAGATAGGTCTGACAGATGGGTATCCACTATTAGTGCACAATGTAGATATTCTAGATAATGCTGACATGAATGTATTAGCTAGCCACTTCACCTCCAACACAGATGCTATACTAATTGTCAGCAATAGAAACACGCAGCGTTATCTGCTCTTTGACAAAGATAATCGTCTAGTAGGATGGACACATACAGGTACAGGAGAAATCAGAACACCTTACAAAGAGTTGGATCTTGATGCCTGCCGCAAGATGGCTTTTGCCGGTATTCATATCATCGGAAGCCGTGCTATTGCTACAATGCAGGACTACCCTGATGCTTTCAGTATTATTGATTTCTATATCCGAGAATGTAATCAACTGGTTATTAAAGGCTATAACCCACCTCAACTGGCTATTCTTGATGTAGGTAAGCCTGAAGCTCTACAAAAAGCCACATCATTCTACCATCTATATTATAGTTGATACTTACTTACCCGAATAATTATGAAAACCGCCTATCAGGAATATCTTCGCAAAGTCTCTGCATTTATTCCCCAAGAACGCATCTATACAGATGAGCTCAGACGTTTAGCTTGGGGAACCGATGCTGGATGCTATCATATGGTCCCCCAAGTGGTTATCAGGTCGGACAATGAGCATGAAGTTTCTCTTCTCCTTCAATATGCCCATGAATTGTCCCTTCCTGTTACATTCCGTGCAGCTGGCACAGCTTTGTCAGGACAATCGCTATCAGATTCCATCTTGATAGTAGCTGGGAAACACTGGGAAAACTACAGTGTATCACCTGACGCATTATCTATCACATTGCAGCCAGGCATTATAGGGTCGAGAGTCAATGACATACTAAGACCTTATCACCGCTATTTTGGTCCTGATCCAGCTAGTATCAACAGTTGTATGGTAGGAGGTATAGTGGCAAATAATGCTTCTGGTATGAGTTGCGGAACACATGCCAATTCTGACAAGGAATTGATTTCCGCACGCATAGTTCTCGCCGACGGTACAATTCTTGACACACAAGACCCACAAAGCCGCAAGGACTTTTTAGCCGGTCACAAGGATATTATTGATGCTTTACTTCAACTTCAGAAAGAAGTGAAGGAAAATCCTCACATGAATGAACGCATCGTACGAAAGTATTCTATCAAAAATGTCACAGGACTCAATCTTCTTCCTTTAATTGAACAAAATGATCCATTTGACCTTATTGCCCATCTTATGGTGGGTTCTGAAGGTACATTGGGATTTATCAGTGAAGTAAAGATGAAAACACGCCCCTTGTCTCCATTCAAGGCAAGTGCGATGATTTATTTCGATTCAATGGAGATGGCTACTAAGGCTGTAGTTGCATTGAAATCTCTTTCTGTCAGTGCCGCCGAACTACTGGACAAGCGCTCTCTTGATGCTGTCCATGACAGCAATGGCAATACTGCTCTATTGGTAGAGACGCAGGCAACAGACCAAGAAACACTTCAACAAAATATATGTCACATTGAGAAATGCCTACAGGAATACCCTACAGTAGCACCTGTACATTTTACCTCTAATCCACAGGAATATGCTAAGTTTTGGAATATCAGGTCAGGCATCTTTCCTGCCGTAGGAGGTATGAGGGAAGAAGGTACTACATGTATTATTGAGGATGTAGCTTTCCCCATTGAACTTCTTCCCCAGGCTACGGCTGATATTTCCGAAATGCTTGATCGTCATGGTTACAAGGATTCTTGCATCTATGGTCATGCGCTAGAAGGTAATTTCCATTTTATCATCAATCAGTCTTTTGAAACAGCCGAAGGTCTTGAACAATACAGGAAGATGATTGATGATGTAGTCCATCTAGTAGTAGATAAATATGATGGTTCGCTGAAAGCCGAGCATGGTACTGGAAGGAATATGGCTCCATTTGTAGCCTATGAATGGGGAGAGGAATGTTTTGAAGCCATGAAGCGCATCAAGCATATTATGGATCCCAAGAACATCCTTAATCCTGGTGTCATCTTCAACGATGACCCCTATTGTCATATGAAGGATTTCAAGCATCTACCTACCTTGAAGGCAGGCAAAGATGCACCTTGCGAAGCACATGAGGCTTTTACCAGACTTAATAAATGTATAGAGTGTGGTTTCTGTGAAGTACATTGTCTGTCGTGTGGGTTCTCTCTCTCGTCCAGAATGCGTATCGTCATCGCCAGAGAAATGGAACGTAGACGTCAAAGCGGTCTGAATGTCTCTTCTCTAGAGAAGTCTTTCCGTTATCTTGGCGAAGACACATGTGCTGGTGACGGACTCTGTTCCACATCATGTCCAATGGGTATTAATGTTGGTGACCTTACCCACGAACTTCGACGTCAACATCTGTCACAAGCGGAACGCAAGGCATGGAAATGGGCAGGAGAACATTTTCCAACCATCAAACAGTCGGTACGCACTGTACTACGTATGGCTGAAATAGGAAGAAATCTATTAGGGGACAAGACAATGTCTCAACTTTGTATACAACTTCATGACAAGGCAGGCATTCCACTTTGGACACCTGCAATACCTGCCCCTTACAAATACAAAGGTGTTTGCCTTCAGAAAGATTCCGAGGAAACTACTGTAGTGTATATTCCTAGTTGTATCAATCAGATGATGGGAGCAGCCCGCTCTGTCCCCGCTCATCGTCCTCTGGTAGAGGAAACACTCTCTCTCTTGAAAAAAGCTGGATACAAAGTCATTATTCCTCAAAACCGAGAAAGTCTCTGTTGTGGTACTATATGGGAAAGCAAAGGAATGCCCGAAGAAGCGGCCCGAAAAACAAAGGAGATGGAAGATGCATTAATGGAAGCTAGTCAAGGAGGCATTTTGCCTGTCTTGTGTGACCAAAGTCCCTGTTTGCATCGTATGCGCAAATACATTAAGGGAATACATCTATATGAACCAGCCGAATTTATTTGGACCTTTCTCCGTGACCGACTCGTTTGGCATCAACAGGATATTTCGATTGTAATCCATCCCACCTGTTCCATGCGTCTTATGAAACTGGACCATATACTTTACGATGTAGCCTCATTGTGTGCCACTAAAGTTACTATCCCGCAAGGTGTGGAATGTTGCGGTTTTGCTGGTGACAGAGGAATGACTCATCCTGAACTCAACAAGTGGGCTACACGAAAATTGAAACAAGTTGTAATTTCCACAGGAGCTATAGCAGGTTATTCCAACAGTCGCACTTGTGAAATAGGCTTGCAAACCAATTCGGGCATTCCGTATATGTCCATAGTCTATCTTGTCAATCAATGCACGGAAGCCATCCCAGTTGATTGTTGACAAAGTACAAGTATGCTATTTGAAGTTGACCCCAAGGCTCTTTCAACGAAAAGGTGCCTTTTATTAGATTGTAGGAGTAATTTTTTACCCCATAGTTGTAGCAGACCTATATGATTTTCTTTATTTTATTTATACGGAGTAATAGGAAATCAATGGTAGAGATAGCCTAATAATCAAAAGCAATTACCCGCACTCACTAAATGACACTGTGTAAAAGTATCATTTCCGTTGCCACCAATGCTTTTTGGGTTGTTGAATATGTCGAGTTCCAAGGTCGTCCATGATACACTGACGATATGATATGTGGCGGTTGATAATGCTATATATTTCTCCCCATTGAGGCAATCCGCCCACGTTGCGATCATCAATAAATAGGTCTACCTTAATCTTACGAGGTTCATTAAATGCCTCCGTCTCTTCTGGATAGCATTTATTGACGGCATAAAAATCGATTCCCCGTTCATGACACCATGCCACGGCTTCATCTAATAACTCTCCCTGACGGTTGGTCCAAAGGATCAGTCTATGTCCGTCAGCAAGGAGTTGTTTAAGAGTATGTATGGCAAATGGACGCTCTTTCCCGATGGCAGGAAACTTATGTTCTACTATAGTCCCGTCAAAATCTACAGCTATCAGCATATCTCAGGTATTATATAAAAAATCAATCTTATTACTCTTCTTCTGAAGGTGTGAGTACATTCCTGTATATGTTTTCAGGCGATACAAACTTAAACTCAAAATCTCCTAGAGGCTCTATACGAGTAAAATTCCTTTTCTCACACTTTTTCCTGATTTTTACATACATTTTTTCCGCCTTCTTCCTTGTACTAGCATAAAAAGTAGTGCAAAGATAGCCTATATGTTCCTGTGAGGCTAAGAAATTCTCTATCTGACGAGTATAGAGATTAAGTCCATCCACAAATCCTGTTTGCTTATCAAATACTACGCGTCTTACACAATTGATATTAGTAAGGTAGGTTACCGAATCCATATAATTGCGTGCTACTCCAAACATATAAACATCTTTTGTGAATGTTTCGCGTTCTTGGAGCTTGTTTTGTTTGAGTTCTTGGCGTGGCTTTCTCTTCTTGTCTCTATTGGGATGGCCTGCAGATACATCTATTACCAAACAAAACGAAAGTACAAATAGCCATATGCAGGATGGAAAGAAGGTCTTCTTCATATTACATTTCTATACTTATCGCAAAAGTACAAATTTTCTCCACTTTATCTGCCGAGAAGTTCATTATATTTTCACTGAACACTATTTTTTAGTAGGAAATACCCAACCAACCCATAGGAAATCCGTAAATTTGCAGATATATATTTACGGCAAAAATATCATTAAGAATATTTATGGAACCCTTAAAACACGAATGCGGAGTAGCGATGGTGCGCCTGCTCAAACCATTAGAATATTTTCAAGAGAAATACGGCACATGGTCAGTAGGTCTCGATGAACTCTATCTTCTTATGGAAAAGCAGCACAATCGTGGACAAGAAGGTGCAGGTATGGCTTGTGTCAAGATGGAAGCTCAACCAGGTCAAGACTATATGTTCCGTGAACGTGCATTAGGTTCAGGAGCCATCACTGAAATTTTTTCTAATGTTCACCATTCCATTAATGAACATCCTAAAGAAAAAGTTGCCGATGTTGAATATGTCAAGAAAAATATTCCCTTCGCAGGTGAAATCTACATGGGACATCTCCGTTATAGCACATCTGGTAAAAAGGGTCTTTCGTATGTTCACCCCTTCATGAGAAGGAACAACTGGAAAGCACGTAATCTCTGTCTCTGCGGTAATTTCAATATGACCAACGTGGCAGAGATTTTTGATGAAATAGTCTCTTTTGGACAGCATCCCCGTGTCTATGCAGATACCTACATTCTACTTGAACAAATAGGCCACCGGCTCGACCGTGAGAGTGAACGTCTTTTCAAAGAAGCCCGCGAAAAAGGACTTGTCAAAAAAGATATTACTTCATATATAGAAGAAAATATAGATATTGTCAATGTTTTGCGCAAATCATGTAGCATATGGGACGGAGGATATGTACTTTGTGGCATGACTGGATCAGGAGAAATGTTTGCCATGAGAGACCCATGGGGTATACGCCCGGCATTTTGGTATAAGAATGAAGAGCAGGTAGTATTAGCATCCGAGCGTCCAGTTATACAGACAACTCTTTTCTTGGATTCTTCTGAAATCATCGAACTACAACCAGGTCAAGCACTCATTGTAGATCGCAAGGGAAATGTCAAACTCCATCAGGTGCTTGAACCCCGCACTTTTGCACCTTGCTCATTTGAAAGGATTTATTTCAGTCGTGGAAATGATGCAGCTATCTACCGCGAACGCAAGGCTCTAGGTAGCCAACTTGTTCCTTCCGTCCTAGATGCCATCAAAAATGATATCAACAATACGGTCTTCTCCTTTATTCCCAATACTGCAGAAACTGCCTTTTATGGACTTACCGAAGGTTTCAACCGTCACTTGGATACCATCAAACTTAATCAGATACAAACAGAAGGTACTAATCTCAGTGAAGAACGTCTCCAGTCTATCCTAGCCCAAAAAGTACGTTGTGAAAAGGTAGCATGGAAGGACATCAAGATGCGCACTTTCATTGCTGAAGGAAATAGTCGAAATGACCTTGCTAGTCATGTATATGATGTAACCTATGACTCTCTCGTTCCTTACAAAGACAATCTAGTCATCATTGACGACTCCATCGTACGTGGTACCACTCTTCGTGAGAGCATTATTCGAATTCTGGATAAACTGCATCCCAAGCGTATCGTTATTGTAAGTTCGGCTCCACAAATCCGCTATCCGGATTATTATGGTATCGATATGCCCTCTCTTGAAGAGTTTATTGCCTTCAGAGCTACCATAGCCCTCATACATGAACGTGGCATGCAGCATCTTTTACGAAAAGTCTATAATGATTGCAAGGAAGCAATTCAACATTACCAGCTCCATCATTCTTGCTCTAATTGTGTCACAGAAATATACCAGCCATTCTCCGATGAAGAGATAACGCTCAAGATGGTTGACATGCTCCGTGCTAAGGATGTAGAAGCAGAAGTAAGTATAGTTTACCAGTCCATTGAAGGTCTACACAGCGCCTGTCCCCATCATCCCGGAGACTGGTATTTTACTGGCAACTATCCGACACCAGGAGGCGCACTTCGTGTCAACCAAGCTTTTATTGACTACGTAGACAGAAACGAATCTTTGTGATAAAAAGAAAACCTATAGAAAGGCCTACCTACTAGTATTGATTTAAGGTACAAATTGATTAAACGGATTCATGGAGTAACATGAGAACATAAGTTATATCATCCTACAAAACAGATGCAATAAATATCCCATGATTCCACGCTTTTTTATTAAGGGGGCTGAATAAGGAATGCAAAAGCCTCAGTTTGATTATACAGGATTTTGGCAAGATATTTATATACTCAGGATTTTTACCAGACCAGCAATAAATTGGATATAATGTCTAATTAATCTGAGAGAGACAAACGGGTCAGTAGAAATTGAGTGGGGATTGTATTGAATAATTTTGGCTCAGTAGATAATGGGGTGGGACACTCGTTGAGAACGGAGAAGATATTTGTCGGAAAGCCCTCTTCTGGCTTCCCGGAAGATATCAACAGGGAGGATGAAGTCACTCTTACATCTGTCTCTTGCGTTCAGCCTAGGCTGAACGCTCAAATATATTGATTGAAATCTCCATTTATATTGACTTCTTTCAGCGTTCAGCCTA
>JALERS010000100.1 GCA_022763905.1 Prevotellaceae bacterium
TACATTTTCAGAAATGCTAATGCAACCTTACCTTCGGGAGTGAAGAAGGACTTTCGGCCTCGTTTAACCCTTTTGTGCATCGGACGCTCTTCCATCAGATTGAACGATATAGCCATCTGACGAAGAGGAAGGAGGGACTTGGTGTGTCCAAGTTCAGAGGTCTTGAACGTTTCTACATATCTCTGATAAAAATCAAACTCTGTAAATGCAATTTCTTGCTGAATTTCGGATAAATGTCGTATCTTTGCCATGAGGTTTTCAACTTCATTTCCCCCGAATTTGTCCTTTTCCAGAGGTTCGGGGGAATTTCTTATTTCCGTCTGCTAAGATACAAAATATTTATCAAATTGACAATCAATTCATTGTATTTTTTAATCTGATTTCACGACTGCCCCTACATCACCATACTATATAGCGAGGATCCCAACAAAATTGCCTGCAATAATTGCCAAGATATCACCCTACTTATGAAAAGTTGGGTGGAGTACAACAGGCTAATGACCAATTGGGAAGAAAAGTAATCCTTACAGGTATAGACTGCATACTTACTTTCCCTCTTCTTTTAGTAGCCTGTCATCAGCCATCAAGAATACAACGCTGCAACCTGATTGGTCAGATGTATGAAATCTTCAACCGACAACTGTTCTGGTCTGCGTGTAAGGATATCCGTTTGTAAAAAAGCAGAATGGTCAGTATCAATGGTATTTTTTTCCGCATCCAACTGGGCAAGGAGTGGTTTGATGGATCCTCTCATCATCTTCCTTCGCTGGTTGAAGACTACCTTGACCAATCTCATAAATAGTTTTTCGTCACATCCCATATCTGTCACCTTGTTGCGAGTAAACCTTACCACTGCACTCTTCACTTTAGGGGGAGGAGAGAAAACCGTTTCAGGGACTGTAAACAGATATTCTGTGTCATACCACACTGAGAGGAAAACACTGAGAATGCCATATTCCTTACTTCCTGGACCTGAAGTCAGCCTTTCTGCCACTTCCTTCTGAATCATACCTGTACAACAGGGAATCAAATGCCTGTATTCAAGCAGACGGAAGAAGATCTGATTGCTGATATTGTACGGATAATTGCCCGTCAATACGAAGGGACGACCATCAAAAATGTTTTCCAAATCCATCTTCAGAAAATTTCCCTCGACAATACCATCCCTGATGGCTGGCATATGCTCATGCAGATAACTGATACTCTCCCTGTCTATTTCCACTACTTTCAACGGACGCTGCTTTGGCAAAAGGAATTGAGTCAAGGCTCCCATCCCAGGACCTACTTCCAACACTGGAATATCAGGATAGGAATCAATGGTATCCGCAATGCGTTGCGCAACCGACATATCTGTAAGAAAATGCTGTCCAAGATTTTTTTTAGGACGTACTCTATACATATTGTGAGCTTTTTAGTAACTTTGCTATATACAAAGTTAGAAAAATTGAACCATAGTATATCCTCCCTTCTAAAAAAATATATGCTGGTGGTAGTGCGCTTCCTTTTTCCTTTCCTATTGGGAGGAGGCATTCTCTACTGGATGTATCGTGAACTTCCTTTGTCAACCATCAGCGACACGATGCTTCACAAAATGCGTTGGGAATGGATGTTCCTATCATTTATCCCTGGAATCTTTGCCCAGATATTCAGAGCATTGCGTTGGAAACAATCCTTATCACCTTTGCAAGAGTATCCCCGTACCAGTAGTTGTATCAATGCCATATTTATCTCATATGCAGTCAGTCTGGTTATTCCACGCATTGGAGAAGTGATGCGTTGCGGAATCCTCAAGAATCATGACGGGACCTCTTTTTCAAAATCACTCGGAACAGTTGTCACAGAACGCATTGTAGACAGTGTGCTCATCCTATTGCTGACCAGCTTCACACTCATTTATCAGTTACCTGTCATCCTGCAGTTTTTTGACATCACAGGCATCGGATTCATAGAATTTTTCCAACAGTTCACCACCACTGGTATCATTGTCACCATCATCTGCCTGCTCTGCATGGTGGCTTTGGTTATTATCGCATTGCACAAACTGGCAATGGGAAACAAAATAAAGACAGTCCTACAAGACATATGTTCGGGTATCATCTCCATGAAGAAAGTAAAGAATCTTCCTCTGTATTTTCTTTATTCCATCGGTATATGGTTTTCCTATTTCCTGCACTACTATCTTACCTTTTACTGCTTTGGTTTTTCTGAAGATCTGGGATTGGCAGTTGGATGGGTTTCTTTCTGCATAGGAAGTATAGCTGTTATCGTTCCAACCCCCAATGGTGCCGGTTCCTGGCATTTTGCTATCAAGACCATCCTTGTACTCTATGGCATGCAACAGACAGATGCAGTAGTATTTGCCTTGATTGTACACTCTGTACAGACTCTACTTCTCATCCTGCTAGGTGTCTACGGTCTGCTATCCTTACAATGTCACCGCAAAATCTACAGAAAGGAGGCCAGTCGATGAGTATCCCCATTTCTTCCAGAAAGATAGCAGAAGTCGCAATATCATTGCTGCTGGCTGTTGCCATCATGTATTGGATTTACAAAGACTTCCCGTTTTCTCAAGTCTCACAATGTCTGCAGGAGGAAGTTCAATGGGGATGGATGGCATTATCTTTGGTATTTGGCATTATCCCACAGATAATCAGAGGTATCCGTTGGCGTATGGCATTGACTCCCGTAGGAGAAAATCCTGCTCTGCGCAATTGTCTCTCTGCCGTCTACATGTCGTTTGCTGCCAGTCTGATTATTCCACGCATTGGGGAAATCTCCCGTTGCGCCACACTCAAGAAGACAGATGGCACGTCCTTTCCCGTAGCATTGGGAACAGTTGTAACTGAACGCATCATAGACTCCCTGCTGGTGTTGCTGATTGTAAGTATCACCTTCCTGTGTGAATTACCTGCCTTCTACCGTTTTCTGACCAATATAGACTTGGACATTCATTCATTCTTTGCCACATTTTCCATTACCGGTTGCATTGTTTCGTTACTCTGTACCTGTCTAATTATAGGAGGATTGGTTCTGTTTTTCCGTCATTTCCAATCTATGAAGAAATTTCAGGATGTTTTCCAACACTTTTCACAGGGATTGATATCCATCAAGAGAGTACAGCATCCTTCACTATTCATTATTCTCTCTATCGCCATCTGGATATGCTATTTTCTGCATTTCTATCTTGCTTTCTTTGCCCTTCCGTATACCAGTCATCTCGGTATTCATGCCGGACTGCTCTCCTTCTGCATGATAACCATCGCTGTACTTGTACCCACTCCCAATGGAGCTGGTCCTTGGCATTTTGCCGTCAAGGTAGTATTGATGCAGTTTGGCATCTCCATGGACCATGCCATCATGTTTGCACTAATTGTCCATGCTTTACAGACTCTGCTGGTCATTCTATTAGGTCTTTATGGATACCTTACACTAAAAACTACAAGACCCTCCCCATCTGCTAACACCTATTCAACTATATAATATGGAAATTAAAGATCTTCACCCCCAGGGCATATGGAAGAATTTTCATTTGCTCACTCAAGTACCCCGTCCTTCCGGACATCTCGAAAAAGTGCAGCAGTTTCTCCTCCGATGGGCCAAAGAGAGAAACATTGAAGCCTTTATGGATAATGCCGGCAATATCATCATGCGCAAACCTGCCACTGCAGGATATGAGAATCTGAAAATGGTAACCTTTGAGGGCCACATGGATATGGTACCTCAGAAAGAAGCAGGTTCACCCCACAACTTTGAAACCGACCCTATCGTCACCTATATAGATGGCGAATGGGTAAAAGCCAAAGGCACTACTCTTGGTTCTGACGATGGTATGGGAGTAGCCACAGCCATGGCAGTACTAGAAGACAATACTTTGGAACATGGTCCGATAGAAGCCATCTTTACTGTAGACGAAGAAACTTGCATGTATGGAGTCAATCATCTGGAAAAAGGTACTCTTAAGGGAGACATCCTGCTCAATTTGGACAATGAAACAGAAGGTGAGTTTATTATCGGCTGTGCAGGTGGAATGGATGTAGCCGGTAATTTGTCTTATCAGGAAACAGATGTAGAGGCAGACGACATAGCCATGAAAGTTACCATCAAAGGACTAAAAGGCGGTCACTCAGGTTTGGAAATCTCTCTGGGAAGGGCCAATGCCAACAAATTGCTGGCCCGCTTCATTTATGATGCTATTCAGAAACTGGATATAGACCTTGCCAGTTGGGAAGGAGGTAATATGCGAAATGCCATCCCCAATCAAGCTATTGCTGTCATTACCTTCAATGCTGAAGACAAAGAAACTCTGCTGGAAATGGCATCGGAATGGGAAAATATTTTCCGCAATGAATTCCATGGAATTGAAGACAACCTCCAAGTTACCATAGAAGATACTGCCACTCCTCAGAAAGTAGTACCTACAGAAATTCGCGACAATCTGGTCAATGCTATAACAGCTTGTCCATCAGGCGTATTGCGTCAGATTCCTGCTATTCCTGAGATTACCGAAACATCTTGTAATCTAGGTATTGTCAAGATTGCTGACGGCAATGTTGCCACCGATGTCCTTGTGCGTAGCAGCTGTGAAACCATGCTGGACTATCTGGCATCTATGGTTACAGCCGCCTTCTCCATGGCTGGCATGCAGACATCTAATGGAGGTCGCTACCCTGCCTGGCAACCTAATAACGAAGCTCCCATTGTCAATATCGTCAAACAAGTCTACCAAAAAGTCAATGGAGAAGATTGCGTAGTACAGGTAGTACATGCCGGCTTGGAATGCGGCATCATCCAGACTATCTACCCACACATGGATGCCATTAGTTTTGGTCCCACCTTGCGTTCACCTCACACACCATTCGAGCGTTGCCACATCCCATCCGTAGACAAATATTACAAATTTGTTCTTGAACTCCTGAAGAATATTCCTGTCAAGGAATAACCCTCTATCGGTTATTAGCCTGTTATGCGCTAACAACTGTTCATAAGTCTGATGACACCTCTGAAACACAAATCCAACGAGTTGGGTTTGTGTTTCGTTTAATTGACACTCACTTTTCTATTGTCTTTCCCATTGAGCGGTTATAATGAGACTCCATTGCACTCAACATTACAAACAGATTTTGCTTGAAATAAGTTTTACTGGACAGCTATAATTCCACGGCAATGAGGTCCTCTCTATACAACCATCCACACCCTACTCTCTCTCCTGTCACCTTACCTTCGAGGCAATGGTCATCCTACTTTCTGTATAGGAGACGCTGAGCCCAAGAAGTCTCTTGATAAGCTGACACATAAGGACTGATGCTAGGTGCCGAAGTAGTCAGACCAGAATAAGCATGTACATCAAAAGGCCCCGTCATAGCCGACCATCCTCTTGGAGTAGACACCTTAACGGGCACGGCCAACTGCATAGCCAAGTCAAAACGGGCTTTCATAAATTCATCTGGACCCAATTGCGCCACATAATCCCCTAAATCAAAAAAGACAGAAGGTGAATAGCCATCCATAGTCTGAATCTTTTTTCTCATACTTTCTTGCCATGGGCAGCTCTGTAGTATCTCCCCCATTATCTGAGCCAAAAAATCTAACTGCGTACATTCTACCACTGACATCATAGCATAAAAAGAGGAATAATGGGACAGATATGTCTGACATATTTTTTCATAATCAGGACTACCCAGCAGATAAGGGGCTGCCTGCCGATAAGGAACACCCATAGACGATATCTCCATAGAACTGGCAACCAGGAAATCAGTGACATCTTTCAATTCGTATGCTGTCTCCACATTACCCATATAACAGGCATCAAAGAGAATATAATCCGTGTGAAAACCTGCATTTTTCATAGCATCACGTAGCGTTGTCACATCTGTCTGAACAGAAGCTGTCAGTCCACCAAACATTCGGGAATGCCATTCACCGTCTTGATAATCCCAATGCATTCTGATATCGGTTGTATCTGTTCCCCAACCTTTGGATTTTGAATTCACGTATTGTTTGGGAATCCACCCCATACCATGTCCACCTATTATCAGACTATAATGAAGCGCAGGTGCCCTTCTTGTTACTTCTTCAAATACCTGTTGCAATCCCTCCACTGTAGTATACGGAAGATCTATATAAGTTTTCTGCTCCTGCCAAAACAACTTATTCTTTTCCTCTTTCATTTCATACAGGACGGCTTTTGAAGAAGACGAAGCATAGAAAGCCAGCACACGTGTCTCTCCCATTCCTCCCATTTCTTCCACTCCTGCCAAAAGGTCATTCATATTGGTTTGGAGTATATTCTGCAAATCGGTTGAATAAGGAAGATACATCAGCAAAGTACGGATACCTTTCTGTGTTTCTTCTTCGTGACTGTCATTGCAAGAAGCCAAAGACATCAAGCACAGTCCTAATAGTACTACCAAAATCTGCAGCACACTCTCCCTGAAAAACATCCTGCTCCTGTACATCTGTAACGTGGATTTAAAGACAAAATTGAGAAAATATTTTGACATTACGGAAATTTCTTACAGATATATGCAGCTATCGGCCGCATAATCATGGAAGAGCGGGACATTTTCATCTCATCAAAGTGAGGAAACATCTTCATTCGGAAACTATCTGAACCCTCCTGCATATCCACAGCCGTCAATACTGAGAATAATAATTGCAAAACATCTTATCGTATCAGGGAAAAAGACTAAATTTGCAAATTAATCGAATAATACAATTTCATGCAAGATAACACAAATGCAGTTGTTAAAGCCATTGTAGCTGCTATCCAGGACAAAAAAGGAACAGATATTGTCATTGCCGATTTCCGCAAGTTAGAAGATACAGTCTGCAAGTATTTTATCATCTGTCAAGGGAATACCCGTCCTCAAGTGGAAGCTATTGCCCACCACGTAAGAGAACTCACGCTAGAAGTAACTGGAGAAAAACCATATGCCATTGCTGGAGAACAAGTAGCCCAATGGATTGCCATGGACTATGGAGATATTCTAGTACACATATTCCAGCCTCAAGCTCGGGCATTCTACGATTTAGAACATCTTTGGGCAGATGCGTGCATAGAGCGGATACCTGACATCGACAATCAAGAACCAACAGACATTCAATCTCTTTAACCTAAAAGGAACCTTCACAACATGAGTCCCAAGAAACCACAGAACAATATAAAAATGCCACGTTTCAACTTAATGTGGATTTTCCTGCTAGTCATCATATCGTTGTCCTATCTGCTTTTTCAAGGCAATGCCAGTGACTATGGAGTCTATCACAAGGAAGTTACCTATTCTGCATTCAAGAAATATGTAGAAAGCGGTTATGCCAGCAAGATTGAAATCAACAAAAGTGAGGGTATCGTGACCATGTATGTCAAAAAAGAGCATGCTGGAAAGATATTCGGCAAAGCAGCTCAAGCTGGTGCCGACGCCAATGTTACAGCCACCATACCCAGTGTAGACAACGCTGATACTTTCATTGCAGAACAGCAGGCATTGGGTCATTTCACAGGACAAGTCAAATATGAGACAGGAGGCAGTATCCTCAATTCCTTCCTTGTCCAGATGTTATTGCCCATCCTATTGTTCTTCGGCATATGGATGCTTCTGTTCCGTCGTATGGGGGGAGGAGGCACTGGAGGCGGTGTCTTCAGCGTAGGCAAAAGCAAAGCTCAGATTTACGACAAGGAAAACAGTGTCCATGTAACCTTCAAGGATGTTGCCGGCCAGGATGAAGCCAAACAGGAAGTACAGGAAATAGTGAAATTTCTGAAAGCCCCTCGGAAATATACCGAGCTAGGAGGAAAGATACCCAAGGGTGTTTTATTGGTAGGCCCTCCAGGAACTGGAAAAACATTGCTGGCAAAAGCAGTTGCTGGAGAAGCTAATGTACCCTTCTTCTCTATCTCCGGTTCTGATTTTGTCGAAATGTTTGTAGGAGTTGGTGCCAGCCGAGTACGCGACCTGTTCCGCCAAGCTAAAGAAAAAGCCCCTTGTATAATATTTATTGATGAAATAGACGCTGTAGGACGTGCCCGAGGGAAGAATCCCAATATGGGTGGTAATGATGAGAGAGAAAACACTCTTAACCAACTCCTCACCGAAATGGACGGATTTGTCCCTAACAGCGGAATCATTGTATTGGCAGCTACCAATAGGGCTGACATCTTAGACCATGCCCTTCTCCGTGCAGGAAGATTTGACCGTCAGATTCATGTAGAACTACCTGGATTGCCAGAACGCAAGCAAATTTTTGCCGTACACATGAAACCTTTGAAAATGGACGATACCGTAGATGTTGATTTGCTAGCACGTCAAACCCCAGGTTTTTCTGGTGCAGACATTGCCAATGTATGCAACGAAGCGGCCCTTATTGCTGCTCGGCGCGATCTTCATGCCATTACCAAACAAGAGTTTCTTGATGCTATCGACCGCATCATCGGTGGTATGGAAAAGAAGACAAAAGTTATGACAGCCGACGAGAAACGTACCATTGCCATTCATGAAGCAGGACATGCCACCATTTCTTGGTTCCTGGAATTCGCCAATCCACTGGTAAAAGTCACTATTGTACCAAGAGGACAGGCATTAGGTGCTGCATGGTATCTCCCGGAAGAACGTACCATCACCACCAAAGAACAGATGCTGGACGAGATATGTGCCACTCTCGGCGGTAGAGCAGCGGAAGAACTCTTTACAGGCCATATCTCATCAGGAGCCCTCAACGATTTGGAAAGGGTCAACAAATCAGCTTATGGCATGGTAGCATACCTCGGTATGAGTTCTAAACTCAGCAACATATGCTACTATAACACTCAACAGGAATATAGTTTCAGCAAACCCTATTCAGAACAAACGGCTGAGCAAATTGATTCAGAAGTAAAAAATCTTATCGAGGAACAATATCAGCGAGCCAAATCACTGCTTATAGAGCACAAAGAAGGACATGCACAATTGGCTCAGATGTTGATTGACCGTGAAGTGATTTTTGCGGAAGATGTGGAACAGATTTTCGGCAAACGTCCTTGGAAGAGCCGTTCTGACGAACTGATTGCAGAGAATGAACGCTTGCAAAAAGAACGTGAAGCCCAAGAGGTAGCAGATGCCATCCGTGAAGCTGAAGAAAAAGTACGTCAGGCAGGATTGGTTCCTGGTACTGAAGAAGACGCTTCCACTCAGCAGCCAGATACCTCCAAAACTGACGAAGATACCCTTGAAGAAAAATCATCCACAGATAGTACATCTGCACGCCATGAATAATTTTATCATTCGAGCCATATCAGGTTTGCTTTTTGCAGGTGTTTTCGTAGTATGCATTCTTTACAGCGGCACTACATTCTGCCTGCTTTTCACTATAGTCACAGCGTTGGCGTTGGATGAATTCAACTCCCTTGTCAGCAAGAGCGGAACAGCCTCGCCCAACAGAACCGTTACCGTACTTGCTGGCTCCTATCTGTTTTTGGCTACTTATCTGTTTTTGTCTGGACGTAGTTCAGCGGGTATTTTTATCCCGTATGTATTTTCTTTGATTTTCATATTAGGCAGCGAAGTACACAGAAATACCTCCCATCCAGTGCTCAACATGGCCTATTCTTTGGCAGGTCAAGTCCAGATTGCATTTCCGTTTGTTTTGCTCAACCTGCTAATCGACAATGAAGGCAGTTTCTCTGGTCTGTTCCCCCTGGCCATTTTCATCTTCCTTTGGGTCAATGATACAGGTGCCTACATAGTAGGTAGTCTTCTCCACAAACGCTTTCCCTACCAACTGGCTCCCAGCATATCTCCCAAGAAAACTTGGGTAGGTAGTATTGGAGGATTCCTCATCTGTCTGGCCACAGGAGCAGCCATTGCCTCCATCACCCAAACTCATTCCATACTCCTATGGATGGGCATGGCATTGACTGCAGCCATCAGCGGCACCTACGGAGACCTCATTGAAAGCATGATAAAACGTCAGATAGGTATCAAGGACAGCGGACGTTTCCTGCCAGGACACGGAGGAGTACTTGACCGATTTGACAGTTCTCTCCTAGCCATACCTGCCTGTACCGTCTACTTGTATCTGTCTGGATGTCTGGCATGACATCATGCCTCCATTCTGCACCATTCCAATACTCCTAATATCATCCAACCATGAAACATCTTGCCATACTCTTGACATTGGCTTTCTTGCCTTTGTCCTCCCAAGGACGTAGCAGTGCCCGAAAAGCATTATCTGAAAACCCACGTTTGGCCGCCAGCAACATGTTATGTTATCAAGAGCCCGATTCTTCTGTAGCCTATACAGCAGCTCCTGAAGGCTATCTGCCCGTATATCTCAGCATGTATGCACGTCATGGCTCTCGGCATCTGACTATTCGTTCTCAATATTCTGATATGCAAGACATTCTGCACAAAGCCTATCAAAACGTATGTCTTACCACGCTGGGAAAACGAACAATGGTGATGGTTGATTCTTTGGAAAATCTTGCTCATGGCCGTACTGGAGAACTTACAGATGTTGGCGCTCTGCAACATCAAGGCATTGCCCGCCGCATTTATGAACATTTTCCCACCCTGTTCACCAACAATGTATTGGCTGATGCTCGGTCAACTCCCATACAGCGCACCATTCTTTCTATGCTCAATCAATGTATGACTCTGAAGGCCTATTGCCCACAACTCGTCATACGTAGCAATGCATCTCAAACAGATGTAGCCTATTTGGACTATCAAGACCATAAAGCATTCACCTATAGAAAATCTCCTCAAGGCCAAAAAGCATTCAAAGAATACAGCGCAAGAATGGTCAAGCCTGAACGATTCATCAAATCCTTCTTTTCCGACGAGGAATTCATCAAAAAGAATGTGAACAAGAAGGAATTCATGCTAGGCATGTTCACCCTTGCCAATGTGGTACAGAATGAAGGCATTGACCTTGACTTCTATGATATTTTTACCGAAGAGGAACTCTTTAACCTGTGGAAGAGGGAAAATTTCAAGTGGTACATTGACTACACACTCAATCCCCTTACGGATTTCAAAGCCGCTTATACCCAAATTCATCTACTTCACAATTTCGTTACAACAGCAGACACCTGCCTTGCCTCTTCCCGCAACCATCTTACTTTGCGTTTTGGTCATGAAGTTGATGCACTTCCTTTCATGTGTCTCCTGCGTCTGAGTGATACCGATTATTCAGGTACTGATGGTGATGACATCGCAGAAAATTGGCGCAACTATCTCCTCTATCCCATGGCCTGCAATATACAGTTTGTATTTTTCAGAAAGACAGGCAGTCCTGACCTTGTCAAAATTCTTCTTAACGAAAGAGAACAGAAGCTACCTATCCCAAGCGATATGGCCCCCTATTACAAATGGGCTGATGTCCGTGCATATATGCTCGACATTTGGGAAAAAGGAAGAAAACTCTAGAGGAGGAGTGTCCTGAAAACAGGCCCATTGGCTAGAACAATCCACTTATCCTTTGGTATTTTCCTATTAATGGCTCATTGAGAATCATGATAAAAATGATTCTCAATGTGTTTATTTAGATTGTTCCAATATACCCAAGATATGAGATGCTGCATGCTGTGGTGCTCCAGCTTCACCCAATCTTTGTATCATTGTTTCGTAACCTTCCAATATCTGTTCTCTCTTGACTCCACCCGAAAGTATGCAAGATAATTCATACTGCAAATTCTTGACATTCATCTCATCCCCTATCAGTTCGCGCACCAGAGGTAAGTCAAGAATAAGATTCACCAAAGAGACATATTTCACTTTCAAAGCAAAAGGCTTGATCCACCTTACCAGTTTTCCGAACGATGTATAATAGCATACCACCTGTGGCACTCTGAAAAGAGCCGCCTCAAGTGTTGCAGTTCCTGATGTCACCAGTGCCGCTTCAGCATGTTGGAGTATATCATAAGTACAATTGCGAAGCAGATGAACACATTCCCGTCTCTCGTATGCATCAGCATACATCTCATCACTGATATCGGATGTTCCCGCCACAACCACTTGATAACCTTTCTTACAATAAGGTTCTACCGCCTTCACCATCCTCCTGAGATTGTCTTTAATCTCCTGACGACGACTACCTGGCAATAAGGCAATAATAGGATAGTCCTTCAAACCATGCTGATTTAGGAACTTATATCTGTCAGCAGGATGCTGGTGGCAGTACGCTGTCACTTCATCCACAGAAGGATTACCTACATATGTGATAGGACAATGGTGTTTCTTTTCAAAGAAATCCACTTCAAAAGGAAGAATCGATAAACGGCCATCCGAAAAAGAACGGATAGCTTTTATTCTACGCTCTTTCCAAGCCCACACTTTGGGAAGGATATAATAAAACACCGGTATCGAAGTATGCGTCTTGACAAACTGTGCCATCTTAAGATTAAAACCCGGATAATCCACCAAAATGACTGCATCAGGTTGCTCTCTGAGAATATCCTCCTTACATCTTTTCAAAGCATGAAGGATAGTAGGCAAGTGCATCAGTACAGGTATGAAGCCCATATAGGCTATATCCTTATAATGACATAGGCAGTTTCCTCCCACTGCCTTCATACGGTCACCGCCATAGAAACAGAAACAGGCATTTACATCCAGTCTCTTCAATACCATCATCAAGTTGGCAGCATGGAGGTCTCCACTCGCCTCGCCTGCAATAAGAAAATATTTCATATCGGCCAATCGGTTGTCAATCTGTCCAGTGCAGCATAATCAGTTTCATCTATCTTCAGTGGAGTAACAGCCACATATCCATGCGCCATTGCCCAACTATCAGTACTTTCATCCGCAGAAGCATCTGTCTGGACACCTCCTATCCAGTAATAATCCGTACCGAAGTAGACCTCATGACGTTTGAATTCATCTTCCCATTTTCCCATTGCCATACGGCACAGACGAATACCACGATAGGAAGGACATTTGGGGAAATTCACATTAAGCAAGGTTCCCGAAGGCAGACCTTTTTCCAATACATATTTTACAATACTTCTGATTCCCTTTGCCAACGGAGAGAAGTCAGCATTCTCACTGAAGTCATCCAAAGAGAATGCCACAGATGGGATGCCCTGCAATGCCCCCTCCTTCGCTACAGCCACTGTTCCAGAATAGTGCTCGTTGATAGTTGCATTGGTACCATGGTTAATACCGCTTACCACCAAATCAGGCTGACGGTCTACATATTGGTTGATTCCCAATTTCAGACAATCCACAGGAGTACCTGTACAAGAGTAGAGAGTCACCCCTTCTTCCTCCATCACCTTCTTGGCAGAAACTGGCAATTGAGTTGTAATGCTAGACCCAGCAGCCGAACGTGGGCGATCAGGTGCTATAGCAACAATATCTGCCATATCCTTCAGTTGGTCAATCAGGAAACGTATTCCTATAGCAAGATAGCCATCATCATTCGCTATCAGCAGAAGAGGTCTTTTCATCAATATCCGTCTTTATGAGGCTAGTAATCCAGACAAAGATACAATTAAAATACTTTTCTTCCCCCATCCCCATGTAAAAATCTCCCCAAAGTACATTTAGGTCTTGTCTTATTTCCCATCTGACTATTCTATGTCAGAAACACCCTTCCCCTGTTCTTTACGCACAATAGTATAGATTCTCCGATTATACTATCCTTGTTCGAATTATTTTATATCTTTGCAAAAACCTATAGCTTTCACTTATGAAAATAGCTATTTCTTTTTCTATCATAGCAGTTACTATCTGCCTCTTGGCCACTTCATGTGCCTCTGCAGAACAGATACAATTGTCCATCAAATATAAAGACGGGCACGACACCACCTACACAGAACGTCTTCACATGAAAGGAGGTCATGCCCAACTAGTCATTGACACCCTCCGTCTGAAAGAGATGAAAGAAGTAAAGGTAAGCCCTGTGAGAGGTCATGTCAAAGCAGGCAAAGAAGGTTACTATGTTACTGGCAGTTCCATGCAGGTAAAATTTTTGCCTCGTGAATATGATAGTCATCTGAATGCTGTAGAATTTCCCCTTCCTTTATCTATGACCAAGACAGGCAACCAACTCCTAATGGGAATCAATAAAGGTATGAAGTGGGAATGCAGGCAGCGTGTTACCTATACCAAAGGCAACTATGACTTTTCCACTATCTATGACCTCAAAGATATTGATGCTTACGAACCACTTACCATCGACTATTACCTACTCAAAGGCAAAGAAGCCAATTACAGTGCTGCAGCCCGCAAGTACAGGCATCTGCGCATACAAGAAGGAGCCCTCCGTCCGCTACGTGAAAAAACTCAGGAAAGAACCTGTCTCAAATACATTGTAGATGCACCGGAAATCAGAATCCGTATGGGATGGAAACCTGTACCGACTCCAGTACTGGAGCAGACATTGGAAAACGAACCGGCAATGATTACTGCCGTCACATTCGATCGGGTCAAGGATATTGTAGACAGTCTGTATGCCGCAGGAGTAAAACGTGCTCAATTGTGCTTAGTAGGATGGAATGTCAAAGGTCATGACGGACGTTTTCCTGAAGTCTTCCCTGTAGAACCCCAATTGGGAGGTGAAGAGAAACTGCGTGAATGTATTACCTATGCCCAGTCTAAAGGTTACCAAATAGTTGGACATTCTAACCGTACAGATATCTTCCACATCGCTTCAGGTGATGATTATAGTGATTATTCTAAGAATGCCCAAGGGAAACTCATCAAGAAATGGAAAATTTCCGGCGGCCAAATGTATGACTTATGCTATAAGATTGCCTATGAAAAGTATTTCAAAAGAGATGAGCCCAAAATACGTCAGTTGGGTTTTAAAGGTGTAGAGTTCATTGACGTACTCTCCATAGTTAACCCTCATGATTGCTATGACCCAACCCATCCTGTCAACAAGAGAGAAGCAGAACAATATGCTCTTCGTATGCTTCAGGAAGCCAGTCAATTATTTGGAGGCATTCAAAGCGAAGGAGCCATCGACTTCACGTCCCCTTGTCTTGACTACGCACTTTATACATCCATGAACATGGACTATCCCTACAAGATGGACAAGACTGGGAAAAAGAGATCTCAGCCCTTAGCTGATGCCTTTCTGCCCGTATGGAACATTGTGTACCATGGCAGCATCCTCAGTACACCGGGTTCTCAGGCTGTCAATTACACTATCAAGCCCTCTCACGAACGTCTGAAGATGCTGGAGTTCTGCTCTCGCCCCATCTTCTATTTCTACTCAGCCTATCGCAACAAGGGAGCCAACTGGATGGGCGAACAGGATTTACATTGTGCCGACGGAAAGGAACTTCACCAGGCAGTACAGGCCATTAAGGAAGGATATGATGAATACCAAAAATATGCCTATCTGCAGTACGAAACAATGGACCATCATGAAGAAGTGGCTCCAGGCATCACTGTTACTAGTTTTTCCAATGGCCATCAGATTGCCGTCAATTACACATCATTACCTTACACCTATCAGCAGACCATTATTCCGCCTTACAACTGGCAACTCGTCAAATAATATTCGTCCGTCTTCTACAAAGTTGACAGACATTCATTCACCTTTCACCTGCAGTGCATTCTAAAGGAGCCTGTCAAATTCAATTTTTCCTTTATTCATCACTTCTAAATGATTCTCTCATGAATAATATTGATTCTTTTATCTCCACTTATGGTATTGTCATGAAAAAAGCATTCCATAGAGCTGTAGAGTTCCATGGGCGTTCTGACCGTTCAGAATTTTGGTATTCGTTGATTACTGTCATAGTGGTATCCTTCTTCATCCCGCTCCTTTCCTTTATTGGGTATCTGTTTCTGATACCATTGGGTATACGCCGTCTCCACGACACGGGAAGAAGCGGATGGTGGCTGGCTATCAGTTTGATTACGATCCCCATCCAATTGTTTGTGTTGCTATTGGGGGTCTTATCTCTTTTTTCATTCAGTTATTTGGATGCATACAGTTTTCTTTTAGAAGAACCTTTCCTTTGGATAGGATCAACTTCTGTGCTATACATATTAGTATTGATATTTCGACTACTCATTTTAGCTTACCATGTACTATTAGTCTATTTCCTCTGTCAGGAAAGCGATCCCAATCCCAACCGATATGGTCCTCCTACGGGAGAAGACTATCAATAATGGCAGATTTCCCCTCCTCCCAAACAATCATTTGCTCTCTATGATCAATAGAAAACAAAACCTCCTACCCTATCTATTGACAGGTATCCTGTATCTTCTGACTGTCATTACGTCAGGAGCTTCTTCACGTCAGAAAGTAGGAGTGGTGCTCAGTGGAGGTGGAGCTAAAGGAGCGGCTCATATCGGAGTACTCAAGGCTTTGGAAGAGGAAGGTATCCCTGTCGACTATATTGTCGGAACCAGCATGGGAGCCATCATTGGTGGACTATATGCTATCGGTTATTCACCCAGCCAACTGGACACCCTCATTCGGACACAAGACTGGGAAATACTTCTCAGTGACCTCTCTTCACGAAAGCGGCAGACTCTTCAGGAAAGGGAGGAAAGCAACCGTTATCTCATTACCTTCTCATTGGAACAAGGAAAACAACCTATCCCTGACGGACTGGTCAGAGGACGCAATCTTGCCACCTTATTATCCCGTCTCACCATAGGCTATCATGATTCCATCAGTTTCGACAGCCTTCCCATCCCTTTCGCTTGTGTAGCCACCAATCTCACTGATGGAAAGGAAATAGTCATCCGCCATGGCAAACTGCATTCGGCTATCCGTTCTAGTATGTCTATCCCTGGCATTTTTTCACCTGTCAGAATAGACAGTATGGTATTGGTGGACGGGGGGCTTACCAACAACTATCCCGTGGATGTTGCCAGAGAGATAGGTGCCGATATTGTTATTGGGTCCACAGTCCAGAGTTCACTACTTCCTGCTTCTCAAATCAATAGCGTGGGAAACATTCTGTCACAGATTCTGTCCATCTCATGTGCCAACAAGCTGAAGGAAAACATCGCCAATTGTGATATAAATATCCATACTCCCACCTCTGACTACAAGATGATGGACTTTAAGCCTTCTGCCATTGATACTATAATCAATAGAGGGTATTATGCTACCCTCATGCACCGCAAACAATTGGATTCCATCAAACAGTTACTCCCTGTTCCCTCTCGGGAATACAAGCAACGGTTTCCTGTAAAGAAAGCAGAAGACATTCTTCTAAGAAAGGTGGATTTTCAAATAGAAAACCATCATGAAATCAAAACACTCAGCAGGAAATGCCTTCTTAAAAGCGGACAATCTACCACCATCAGCCGAATAGAAGAAGCTGTACACCTTCTGCAGGAAGAATACAATTATCCCAATGCTTTTTACACGCTATCGGCCAATGATTCCACCTATGACCTTACCCTCTATTCTTCCCAAAAGAGCACCAACAGCATCAAAGCCGGCATGCGTTTCGATTCCCAAGAACTGCTTGCTGCCCTCGTCAAGGGGGAACTCTATTTTCACACCGCTCTCCCTTCCTCTTTGTCTATTATAGGAAAGATAGGCAAACAGAGTGTAGGAGGCATCACCTATTCGTTTGAACCTTTTCTCCACCGCAAACTGGAGGTCAGCTACGAATTCAGTCGCCATGATATGAATCTTGATAAAAAGGGAAACCGAGACCTCAACCTCGTTTTCCGCAAGCATGCAGGTACTATCCAACTGGCTGATTTCTCTTTAAGCAACTTCAGTTGTAAAGCAGGTCTCTCTCTGGAATCTTTCCGTTTTTCCCATATCCTGTCAGGGAATACTGCCAATCGCTTTTACAACATGCAATCTGACACCTATATCAATTATTTCTTCCAATTGGACTACAACTCGCTCAATCGCATTGCCTTTCCCAGTCGTGGATGGAAGATGCATGCAGGATACACACTCCACACCGACGACATGCTAACCATACAGCAGCACTCGCCCTTGTCAGCCATCGATGGAAATTGGATGGCAGCCATTCCCTTAAACGACAAACTGACACTATGTCCTGGAGCAGGTGGACGTGTCCTGCTAGGCAAACAGATTCCACCTATTTATAGTAATGTGACCGGAAGCGACTATGACGGGAAATATCTTCCCCAACAAATATCCTTCATAGGTATGACCAATATAGAACCCATGGGCAATACCTTAGTGACTGGACATATCCATCTTCAGCAGCAAATACACAATCTCCATTATATCTCTCTGTACACACAGTTCGCATTGTCGTCTGACAAAATCAGACAATTGTCCCAAAGCCGTTTCCTCTACTGCACTGCTCTCCAGTATGGATATGACAGCAAGGTGGGACCTTTGAAAGTTCATGTTGCCTATACTGGCCACGGCAATCGCTTAACAGGTTTTGTCAGCATGGGTTTCAATTTCTGAGCAAATTCATGTTATACTGCAGAAAAAAATCACTCCGACAATAAAAAAAATCAGAAAGAGTTGGTGGGAATCCAGAAAATATTGTACTTTTGCATCGAAAACCGATTGGGATATGGTGTAATGGTAACACTGCAGATTCTGGTCCTGCCTTTCCTGGTTCGAGTCCGGGTATCCCAACCAATGGAGAGCGCATAGGAATAGCGCTCTTTTTTATTTAGGAAGTAATCTTTTCCCCCTTCCTTGTTCTTTTTTTATGGAAACTCCTCTCTATATCATTTCCATCCGTCTGCTAACAGCACTTGTATTAGGTGCCCTCATTGGTTTGGAACGGGAATACCGAGCCAAGGTGGCTGGGGTACGTACCCACTTTCTAGTAGCATTAGGAAGTGCTTTGTTCTGCGTAGTTTCCCAATATGGATTCGGCATGGACCTAAAGGACTCCTCCCGTGTGGCTGCGCAAGTAGTGTCAGGTATCGGATTTTTGGGAGCGGGCACTATCATATTCCATAAGAATGTAGTCAGAGGACTTACCACCGCCGCTGGTCTATGGGTAACAGCAGCCATTGGTCTGGCATGTGGCACAGGCATGTATGCAGCAGCAATAGCCACCACCTTCATGGTACTTGTAGGATTGGAGGTTCTCCATATATTTCTCATCAAGATGGAAACTTCTACCATGGCCCTTTCCTTCTCCAGTGCATCTCGTGAGAAAGCTATGGAAACAGTAGACTTCATACGTTCCCATTGTGTAGAAATCATCTCCTACAGTCTCAATACTCACCGCAGTCTACCTAACGAAAGTTATGAAGTTACGTTGGAGATAAGAGTAAAACGCAGTTTGCGTGACCATCTTCTTGCTGACTGTCTGCAAACATTTGAAGATGTCCGGATATCCAGTATTGACTGAAATTCCTTGCTACCTGTTTCTATCGAAGGTTAGGAAATATTTTTCCTTCAAAATTCTGCAGGAAAATAATTCCTTGTTGATTCTTCCTGTTTAATTATTTCGGTAAAAATGATTACCTTCGCAAATAATTGTAGAATCTTCATTCTGTATACCTATTATTTCAACCTTCCAATCCTTCTATGCATATGAAAAAGCTATTACTCTCATTGCCCCTTTGGGTATGTTCAATCCTTCTTCAAGCTCAAGAACCCAACATAACAGGTACAATAACCTGCTCTGGAGTAGGAGTTGAAGGAGTCATCGTATCCGATGGTTATGTACTCACCCAAACAGATGCAGAAGGAAAATATGCCTTTTATTCTGAGAAGAAAAACGGGTATGTCTTCTATACTCTTCCATCTGGATATATGCCCTATGTTAAAAGCTATGCCCCTACTAGTGAGAAGATTTTTGTACCCTTTTGGCAGGCTTTGGATTTCCCCTCCCGCAAGGAGAAGGTGGAAGTCCACGATTTCAAATTAAAGGTAGAAAACAACGAGAGTCATATCATGATATTTGCTGCTGACCCTCAAGTAGCCAATCGTGAAACCAATGACCTCAATCAATATAAAAACCAGTTCTTCCCACGTATGAAGGAGGAATACCTGGCAGCAGGAAGCACCCCTATTTATACCACAGTACTAGGTGACCTGTCATGGGACTACTACTGGTATTCCAAAAGTTACAGCATAGCCAATTACAAGTCGGAAATCATCAACCAGTCCAACCTCTATAAGTTGAAACATTTCCATGTCATCGGCAATCATGACCATGATGGAGCCACCCATCATACAGACAGTACCGACTTTATGGCCGCCGGAAAGTTCAGATATTCCATGGGGCCCAACTACTATTCCTATAACCTTGGCAAGATTCATTACGTAGTACTTGATGATATCATCTATCTTAATAATGTAACTCCTGGTACCTCTTATGCCAAAGGTATAGTAGGTGACCGTGACTATTCCACTTCCGTCACCCAGGAACAACTTGACTGGCTGGAAAAAGATTTGTCGTTTGTAGACTATGACACTCCCGTCTTCGTCTGTGTCCATGCACCCTTTTGGGGACTCAATTCCAGCTTTCAGGCCAATTACTACCAACGCGATGGCCTTTCCACTTCCAAAGTAAGCAATCTGTTGAAGAACTACAAGACCGTCCATTTCTGTTCCGGACATCGTCATAACACCTATAACATCACACCTAGCAACTACGGATTCCCTAACATTCGGGAACATAGCATAGGAGCAGTTGGCGGCAACCTGTGGTGGGCCGGATTTTATTCTACCTATAATAACTGCAACGATGGTACACCGGGAGGATGGCAGGTCTTCTATATTAATGGCAAAGACATCAAATGGCAGTTACATAGCCTAGAGAAAAATGGTAATGCACAGATGCGTATCATTGATGGCAATACCTTGAAAACATTCTTCAATACCAACGAAACTTACAAGGCTATCAGAAAAACCTATTCACGTCAAGACTTCTCCACTCTAGAAAACAATGCCGTATTGGTCAATGTATTCAACTACGATACTGACTGGAAAGTGGAAATATACGAAGGCAACCGCCAACTTACTGCTACCCGTTGGAGATGTGAGGATCCCTTCCATACATTGACCTACGACATACCCCGCTTTGAATACTATGTCAACAAAGGCCAGGCGGGACAATACTCTACTGACAATGCAACCAATATGAATCTGCACACCTTTAAGGCTATTGCCAGCAGTGCTACCAGCAGTATCACTGTCAAATTGACCGATCCTTTCGGAAATACTTATACCAAGACAGCCACACGACCCATTCCTTGCACAGTAGAAGGTCTGAAGACTGGAGGTGAGGAAGCTGTACTCACTGGCATGGAGTCACATCTGACAACCAACAAAGACTTCCATGCCTATATACAGGGCAATAATATCAAGATTCACGTCAAAAAGGGAGGTACAGCTGTTATTGCCAATACAGAAGGCATGTCACGTACGGTCAAACTAGTGGAAGGCGACAATCTATTCCCCATCAAAGGTCATGGCATTTACATTGTCAGCCGAGAAGGTGAGAGTGTCAAACTGTATATAAAGTAAGGACAGATTTCCTTTCTTACTATCACCTCTGGCAATTCCGATATCCCAAGTACATATTTCCTCTATTGGAAACGCTTTATCCAACAGACAGATACCTATTTCACAAGTGTCTGTCTGTTGGTT
>JALERS010000003.1 GCA_022763905.1 Prevotellaceae bacterium
CGTCATCGCAGCTACCTTCTACGAACATTATGACGAGATACTGAACTTCTACAATAACCGTTCATCCAATGCGCTTGCAGAATCTTTCAATGCCAAAATCAAACTCTTCCGTACCAACCTTAGAGGGGTTGCTGACAAAAAGTTCTTCCTCTTCCGTATTTCCAAATTATACGCCTATCCCCACTAAATTTCTACTGACCCTCACTTTCTGCCTCACTAAAAAATCTACTGACCCGCATTTAGACTCAAGGATATTTGCTATTGTGCAAGAAAAAACCAGTCGGTTTATCCATTCCTATGGCAGGAGTTGAGACAAAACCAACTGGTTTTCATTCCATTGCAGCCTATCATCTAATATTTGGGCTGATATATGTGCGCCTGACAGGACTCGAACCTGCACGTCGTGAAACACCAGATCCTAAGTCTGGCGCGTCTACCAATTCCGCCACAGGCGCTTCTTTAGGTATAAAAAACTGCAACACCTTGCCAAGTCCCATACCTTTTCAAATGCAAAGATACACATTTCTTGGAATATGCTACCACCTTATACCTTGAAAAAATACAGTCATCAACCTCTCCTGCTTCTGACATCAACTTGACTTCAATGCTGCCCATTCAGCCATTCCCTGGCTCTCTCAATATAAGTATCACGGCCTTCTGACCAGTCGAAAGAACTGATATCTAGGTGTATATGTGGCTCTATACCCTGCTCCGTCAATTGCATTTGAGTGTCATACATGGGACAAGCAGAAAACCTCACTCCCCATCCATTGGGCAACTCACTCACAAAAGGCATTCCACAACCTCCTCCTGTACGATTTCCCATAAGAACAGCTGATGTGCATGACTGCATAAACATCACAAAGGCATTGGCTGCACTGTAACAGCGTCTATTGATGAGTACTACCACAGGCTTCTGCCACCTTACTCCCTTAGCCGGCTCAAGTTGGATAGGCTTAGGAGAAGAAAAATCGTCATGGGCAGGTCCTTTCTTGTGACAGATATATCCTCCAGTGACCGGACTGTCAATGAAACAGCCAGCCAGCGCTTGAGCAGAAGTAAGTAGTCCGCCGGAATTATTGCGTACATCAACAATCAGTCCATTGCAGGGAGCTAAATAGGAAAAGACGGCACTAAGATTACCTGATCCGAACGACACATCAAATGAAGGACAATAGAGATAACCGATGTTGTCTTCCAAGATACGATACTTGAGTCCTTGCGTAAGACGATAGTCCTTGCCGAGAACTATGCGTTGAAGGCTGTCAGAAAAATTGGCAGGATAGTTCTCAAACCAATCCCAATATCGTGCAGTATTGCCAGGAGAAGTGAGGTTGACATGGCCGTCACGCAACTCACGGAGCATTTCTCCACATACCTGAAAAAGCTGATCAGAGGACATAGACGGTGTGATACGAGAACCATAGCGGGATCCCACTTCATCCCAATCAAGACCATACGTTTGTTGTTTGTCAGCAAAAAAACAGTAGTGAGTGTCCAAGATATTCCAAAGTGTTTTCCAATTGCCGTAAGGGGTATCAGACCCTGTTTCCTCTGTAACGCAGGCAGAGAGCATCACAGTAAAAAAGAGGAGGAACAATAGCCGAACAGGGCTATACCAATGAAGATACTGCTTCCTATTCATAAGCGAGAAGGAATAAGGGCAAACCGGCGCACACAACCAATCAGAAAGGTTGTAGTCCAATCGTGGGTTTTAAGATGATTGACATGACTTTGGGTCACACCTGCAGCTACTCCAACCCGCCAACTGACCGTGCGGAACGGAATCTCCAGAGAAAGGAGATGCCATGAGGAGATTGCCGAGAAAGGTGATGTGACACACACATTATGAAAACCGCCATGACCGAGTTCAAACATTTCATAATAGGACTCACCATAGCGGGGAGAGAATTGTAGACCTATTAACTGTACATCGGTCTGAAAACATAAGGTAGCCGTACGGCGGGAAAGAGGAAAGGACCAACTGGCCAAAGAAGACAGTCTAAGGTCAGTAGAGAGACGCCCCTGAGCAAGATTGTTACCACCACGCGTATGATAGAGACATCCTGTATGGAGTCCCCACTGAGGACCTGCCTCCCAATAGAAACGACTACTGACAACAGAACGCCAACGGGCAGCTACCGTCCAGTGAGCCATGGCTCCCCAATAGTGAGCATGGTCGCCAGGTGAACTGGTTTTAGAGAATGTAGCCTGTACTTGATGATGCAAAGTCAACCTACGATGCAGCAGAGATGCCCGACGACTATTGTCTTGAAGAAAATGCAAGCTGGTACCAGTGTATTCTAAAGGCGACATATATGTGTCCAACTGATTGATTGCACCTACTCCGACGAGAGTGGCATGAATGCGAAGACTATCTCTCCTACCAGCAGCTGACAATGACACCATCAGTCCCAAGAGAAGCAGAACGGACAAAAAAAGCCTTCTACAGAAAGACTGCTTCCTGTCTGTCCGAAAAAACATCAAACACACTGACAACAATCGGCGGAACATATCGTAAAACCCGTTCTAGAATAAACGCAACTGACCTGTCTGCTCGTCACGTAGCTCATCATCGGTCTTATCCAACAACGGATTCTCATCATCAGAATCATTCGAAATATCCTCAGATGGTGAGGGATGCTCTTCCTCAACCGATGGCTCAGGCAGACGGAGGGGTGGAAGTTCTTCCAAAGATTCTACTTCATAAGGGGAAAGTCGCTTACCATGAGCCTTCCATCCTTTTTTCAAAGCAAATTGTTCAGCATCAATTTGGTCTGGCTGGCGGAAATGGTCCTTACCGCCATATTGAATCTGAAGCAACGGGAAAGGAGTAGATGTGAGTAACATAAGACGATTGCCTGGTTCTTCACCGGCCAGATTCTGTCGCTTTCCTGAATATTCCAATTGGAAACGCTTGATGTAAGGAACGTGTCCACGAGAAGCATCGGAGAACACCGCTGTCCACACAGTATGGGAGTCAAACTTACAGATAACGATGAGATTGGTCTCATAATGATTGCTGGCGTCCGTATCGGTGAAATAGAAGGTACCGTCGGGTAGAATAACCAAGATACGATCATCGTCAGAGAACTCACCCAATGCTGTACCCCTACCCTCATAATTGATACGACAGACATCTGCATCATACCACACCTGACGTCCACCCAAGGTAGATGAACCTTTGGATTTGAGCAAAATGCGATAAATGGCATTATGGGTAACAAGATTGCCTTTACTCTTACGACCCTTGATAGCTAAATCTGCAAACGAAATATCAAAAGACATCTTCTTGATGCGGGCAGCGGGCTTGAGTTGGACCTTCACCGTCTCTGCCTCACCATTGGCATTGGCGGAAAACCAGCAGACACGGCTGCCAACAGTACCTGCCGTCATATCATACTCACGGTCAAGAATAATACCATTGACATGGAAACGCTTCATAAAATAGGAACCTTTCTTGCCATCACGGTAGATAACATTGTAGGTAGTACGCAAATCTCCTCGCTTGTATACCGCCACATGAAGTATTTCTGCCTTGCGACCTTCTGCCCTACTCTTTTCTGTCTCTCCCACAAAGAGTTTCTCAGCCACATGCACCACCTTGTAGGTACCATCCTTGTAGAAAAGGATAATATCGTCAAGATCAGAGCAGGCTGACACGAACTCGTCCTTCTTTAAGGAAGTGCCTATAAAACCTTCCTCTCTATTTACATAGAGTTTCTGATTGGCCTCTGCTACCTTGCTAGCTTCTATGGTATCAAATGAGGCAATGACGGTACGTCTCGGTCGAAGAGAAGCATAACGTTCCTTGATAAGATGGAACCAGTTGCAGGTAACCTCAGTCATATTACCCAAGTCCTTGGTGATACGGTCAATCTCCTCTTTCATCTGAGCAATAGCAGCCTCTGCCTTTTCCTTATTGAACTTTAGAATGCGGGCCATCTTAATCTCCAACAATCGGAGTATATCATCAGGGACAAGAGGACGAATGAAAGTACTGGCAAATGGTTCCAACCGCTTGCGGATATGGGTACAAGCCATTTCAGTAGAAGCAGCATTTTCAAAGTCTTTATCCTTATAGATACGCTGTTCAATGAATATCTGTTCTAGAGAAGCATAATGCAACTGCTCCATAATCTCATCACGCCGTATTTCCAGTTCTCGCTGTAAAAGGCGAAGAGTAGAGTCTACCGAGCGTTGCAGAACCTCTGTCACGCTAAGAAAACAAGGATTGCCCTCGTCAATGACACAGCAATTGGGTGAAATACTGGTCTCACAATCAGTAAAGGCATACAAAGCATCAATGGTCTTGTCAGAACTGGTACCTGGCGCCAGACTGATAACTATCTCCACATTGCCGGAGGTATTGTCATCTACCTTCTTCACCTTAATCTTTCCTTTATCAATAGCCTTGACGATTGACTCTATGACACTTGAAGTAGTCTTCCCAAAAGGTATCTCACGAATGACCAACGTCTTATTGTCGAGTTTCTCTATCTTGGCTCTGATACGAACAGTCCCACCACGACGACCGTCATTGTACTTGGAGACATCAATACTGCCACCTGTCTGAAAATCGGGATAAAGCACAAATGGCTCATCCTTCAGGTAATGGATGGCAGCATCACAGAGCTCGCCTAAATTATGAGGCAGTATGCGAGATGACAAACCTACTGCTATACCCTCTGCACCTTGCGCCAACAACAGAGGAAACTTGACAGGCAATACTACGGGTTCACGATTGCGTCCATCATAAGAGAGTTTCCACTCTGTGGTCTTTGCATTGAAGAGGATATCGAGAGCAAACTTGGACAGACGGGCTTCAATATATCGCGGCGCAGCTGCCATATCTCCCGTAAGAATGTTACCCCAGTTTCCTTGACAATCTACAAGCAAATCCTTCTGCCCCATCTGAACAAGTGCACCATAAATAGAAGCATCTCCATGGGGATGAAACTGCATGGTATGACCTACAATATTAGCCACCTTGCTGAAACGTCCGTCATCCATCCGTTTCATAGAGTACAGAATACGACGTTGCACAGGTTTGAGTCCGTCGCCTATGTAAGGAACTGCTCTATCCAAAATAACATAGGAGGCATATTCCAGAAACCAGTTCTGATACATACCAGACAAGCGCTGGACAACTCCGTCACGCTGGGGAACTGGTGTATAAGCCGATGATTCTTCAGAAGGGAATGGGCCGAGGTCTTGGTCTTCTTCGTTCATGATTAAAAAGAGGAAAGGATGTTATATGGGAGAAATGATTGCTATTGTGTAAAATGTGTTACTATAGGGGAATCTTATATTGTGACAATTCCTGCCATTCAGACCTGAGAGAGCATGACCTCCAACTTGTCAGTAGAGACATCAGAATAAAGCACTCCCTCGTTGGCCACCGAGATAGCTCCTGTCTCTTCTGAGACAACGATGGCCAAGGCATCAGATTTTTCAGCTATACCTAGTGCAGAACGATGGCGCAAGCCGAAGGACCGGGGAATATCTACATTGTGAGATACTGGCAGAATGCAACCTGCTGCCGCAATCCGTTTGTTTCTGACTATCATAGCTCCATCATGCAGGGGACTATTCTTGAAAAAGATGTTCTCTATCAGACGCTGGCTTATATTGGCATCAATGACATCTCCTGAATTGATATACTCGGTGAGGGCTTCATTGCGCTGAATGACAATGAGAGCACCAGTCCTCTGACGACTCATATTGATACAAGCAAGAATAATGGGCATGATGTCTTCGTGAGTAGTTTTCTTGTCTTGTTTTCTAATATGTAAAAAGTCCAAGAGCACGTGTTTCCTTCCACTGGTTCCGATAGAAGAAAGGAAACGGCGTATCTCTTCCTGAAAAAGCACCACTAATGCCAGGGCACCAATATTCACCACATAATTGAGCATGGTGCCCATAAGCTTTAGATTAAAAATCTGGGAGAATATTATCCACACAATCAGGAAGACAATAATGCCAGAGAAGATATTGACTGCACTGGAGCGTTTCATCAACTTGTACATATAATACAGCATAAACGCTACCAACAAGATATCTATCATGTCCTTGATGCCAAACTGTATCATAGGCGCCTCCCTTCTTCTTTCATCTTCTTTACGATCGTCACTGCTTCCACACAAGCTTTCACATCATGTACCCGCAGTATGTGCGCTCCCTTCAATAGAGAGATGACATTTAGCACTGTAGTTCCATTAAGTGAAGACTCTGGCGTACCTCCCAATAATCTAAAAATCATAGATTTTCTGGAAATTCCAACCAACAGAGGCAATTGAAATTCATGGAAATCCTCCAGATGAGAGAGCAACTGGTAATTGTGCTCAAGGGTCTTGGCAAAGCCGAAACCTGGATCTAGGATAATATCGCTCACCCCTATCTCACGAAGGCGATTAATCTTATGGGAGAAATACAGAAATATTTCCCCCATCAAGTCATCATAATGAGGGTGGTCCTGCATAGTGCGAGGATTTCCTTTCATGTGCATCATGATATAAGGCACTTTCAGACGGGCTATGGTCGGAAACATCTCCTTATCCAATTCTCCCGCAGAAATATCATTAACAATCTCTACGCCCAGTTCCTCCACACACATCTTGGCCACGTCAGCCCTAAATGTATCGACTGAAACAGGAATATCTGGACAAGCTGCCCGAATAATCTTCAATCCTTGACGCAGACGCCTCATCTCTTCGTCCACAGATACATCAGAAGCTCCAGGACGAGAAGAATAAGCCCCTACATCTATCAGTTTGCCTCCCTCACTGACTATCTGCAGCACTCTTTCTGTAAGTTGGGCTTCTCCATTGGAGCGACTGGCAGCATAAAAAGAATCGGGAGTGAGATTGATAATGCCCATCACAACTGGTTCAGACAAGCTGAATAGCCGACCATGCAGATTGAGAGAGAATGCGGCGGGAGACATAGAGAAAATATAGGAGTGTCAGACAATGAACAAGGACAGAGGATTCAATTCCATGACGGGACTCCAGTACCTTTGCGGTAATAAGCTAGAAGTTCCAATTCGAATATCAATGTGGAGTGAGCCGGAATAGCAGAGGTTGAAGTACTACCATAAGCCAATTCTGCTGGAATATAGACCCGCCAACGATCACCCACATGCATATTCTGCATAGCCGTACCAAATCCCTTGACAGCGGTAGAAGGACGCATAATCGTAGGAACAGATGTATTGGCATTGAATATTTCCTCAAACTTCGACGACTGACCGCTATGGGCAAACACATACCCTTCAGGATAACTCTCAGAGGGAATAAGACGCCCGCGGTAAAAAATACGACAAGAATCCGAGCTCAAAGGACAACCAGGGCCACTTCCCCGCTTCAACACCTGCACATAGATGGAATCTGTGGATTCATTGACAATGGTACTATCCAGACTATAACTTAGGAAAGCCATCCAATTCGAATAGTCTCTCCATCTATCACCATAAGCATTCTTAGCCTGACGGATGGAGTCTTGAGCCAACTGGCGTATGTGATTGAAGTAAGCATCATTGCGAACCTCCCAATTTTCATATTCATCAGGTTCCTCATTGTCATCGCTGCAGGAAGCAAACAAAACTGGCAGCATTGCCACAAAAACCAATGTAAGGAATGAATGGAATCTTCTCATTTTCTAAAGTATTGTCGAAGGGGGGGGGACTTGTGTATGTCACACGGCAAAAGTAGCGGGTCTTAAAACCACACCTCACTTCAAACGCTTCAACAAGCTAGTGATCGTCACTTGGTCCTCCACAATGTTTCTAATTTCTGATATGGGGATACGTTTCTGTTCCATGGTGTCACGATAACGCAAAGTTACAGTGTCATCCTCTAAAGTCTGATTGTCTACAGTCACACAAAACGGCGTACCAATGGCATCCTGACGACGATAGCGTTTGCCTATCTGGTCCTTCTCTTCATACTTGCAATTGAAATGGAATTTCAAGTCATCAATAATTGCATGAGCCTTTTCAGGCAGACCATCTTTCTTGGTCAATGGGAACACGGCCAATTTAACTGGCGCCAATGCAGCAGGCAAGCGTAGAACCACACGACTTTGACCATCTTCCAGTGTCTCCTCGCAATAACTATGACACATCACTGACAGGAACATACGGTCAACACCGATACTGGTCTCAATGACATAAGGAGTGTAACTTTCATTGATTTCAGGATCAAAATACTCAATCTTCTTTCCAGAGAACTTAGCATGTTGGCTAAGGTCGAAGTTGGTACGGGAATGAATGCCTTCCACTTCCTTGAAACCAAAAGGCATCTTGAATTCGATGTCAGCTGCAGCATTGGCATAATGAGCCAGTTTCTCATGGTCATGGAAGCGATAATTCTCAGCTCCAAAACCTAAGTTCTGATGCCATGCCATACGAGTTTCTTTCCATTTGCGAAACCAATCGAGTTCCGTTCCTGGCTTGATGAAAAACTGCATTTCCATCTGTTCAAACTCACGCATACGAAAAATAAACTGACGGGCTACAATCTCATTACGGAAGGCCTTGCCAATTTGGGCAATACCAAAAGGTATCTTCATACGGCCCGTCTTTTGCACGTTGAGGTAATTCACAAATATACCTTGAGCAGTCTCAGGACGCAGATAAATGGTACTGGCACCATCTGCTGTAGAACCCACCTCAGTCTTAAACATCAAGTTGAATTGACGTACTTCCGTCCAATTACGTGTACCACTGATGGGGCATACTATTTCTTCGTCAAGAATAATCTGCCGCAATTCATCAAGGTCCATTGCATTCATTGCTTTGGAGTAACGCTCATGCAGAGCATCACGTTTTTCCTGATCTTCCTTTACTTTGGGAGATGTGGAACGATACTGAGCTTCATCGAACGCATCACCAAAACGCTTGCGAGCCTTTGCCACCTCCTTTTCAATCTTCTCATCATATTTGGCAATCTGGTCCTCGATAAGCACATCCGCACGATAACGCTTCTTGCTGTCTCTGTTGTCAATAAGAGGATCATTGAAAGCATCCACGTGACCACTGGCCTTCCAGATGGTGGGATGCATAAAAATACAAGAATCTATGCCGACGATGTTATCATGAAGCAATACCATACTCTGCCACCAGTATTGCTTAATATTGTTTTTCAGTTCAACGCCATTCTGCCCATAATCGTATACGGCGCCCAAACCGTCATAAATCTCTGATGATGGAAATACAAAACCGTATTCCTTGCAGTGGCTGACCACTTTCTTGAAAATGTCTTCTTGTGCCATATTTTCTTGTATATATAATAAGATGTGTATATTTCGTTTTGCAAAGGTAATGAAATTCAATGACACCCACCACTTCCCTTGTTGATATTTTAAGTCAACAATGAGCCATGCCTCCTCTATCGGACAGGATTCCAGATGATTCCCAAAGAGGTCCTCCCTTAGGAAGGTATATCAAAACAAGGTATACCCTACAAGCTTCTTCAGAACTCCACGATGGTAATACCCGATCCGCCCATCTGCACATGTTCATCGTGATATTTTCGTACTCCTGGCACACTCCGCAGGTATTGACGGATAGTATCCCGCAAATAGCCAGAACCTGTTCCGTGCAGAATACGCAATGGGGATACATTGAGCAACAAGGCATCTTCCACAAAATAGGTCACAGCCGTAAGCGCCTCCTGACCATTCATTCCTCTTACATCAATGCTAGGCTTAAAATTGAGTGCCTTTTCCGAAATGCGTTCCTGAGTACTACGTGTCAAGAAGGAACGAGAAGGACGCTCAGCCACAGGACGTTCAGCTATGGTCAGACGATGAATATCGACTGTCAATCTCACACTGCCAGCCACAACAACAGCAGTCTTACCCTTAATCTTCTCTATCTGCCCCACCATTTCCTGACCATCTATTGTCACATACATGCCAAGAGCCAACGGCATAACTGACCGTTGCTCTTTTTCATACGATATCGATGGAGATAATGACTTCTCTTGAGAAGCAGCCTTGGAAGCTTTCTCCTGCTTGCGTTGTTCATGACGCAATCGGCGCTGACGAATCTGCTCTGCCTTGCGTGCATAGATATCGTCTTCCCCTTGTCCTTCACCATCGATGTCTTGTCTAAACTCATCCAATTGCTGACGAGCCTTGCGAGTCTCCAACTTTTCTGCTTGTGCTTCCTTGATGGAGCGGATGGTATTCTCTATTTGGGCATTACTCTCGCGTATCAAAGAGGCAGCCTTCTCTTGTGCTTCACGCATCACTGCCTTGCTTTTGGATGACAATTCACCCAAATCCTGTTCATAACGACCAATGAGTTCATCAAGGCGTTTCTCCTTCTGACGAATAATCTGCCGTTTACCCTCCCAGTAACGCTTGTCTCGCACAATATCCTGCAGATATCTGTCACTTTGGATATAATCAGTACCCACTATCGCTGACGCTTCATTGATAACATCTTGAGGCAAACCTATCTTGTTGGCAATCTCGACAGCGAAAGAACTGCCTGGCATCCCTATCTGCAGACGGAACAACGGACACATACCAGCACGGTCATAAAGCATGGCACCATTGACAATACCTGCATTTTCCTGTGCATAATATTTGAGATTTTGGTAATGGGTAGTCACAATACCCCAAACATTATTATCTAGAAATTTATGAAGAATGGCCTGAGCAATAGCAGCTCCTATCTGAGGTTCTGTACCTCCCCCCATTTCATCCACCAGAACAAGACTGGAAGAATCGGCCCTCTTCATCATGGCCTTCATATTATACAGATGACCGGAATAAGTACTCAATTCATCTTCAATACTCTGTCCATCACCAATATCAAGGAATATGTTCTGGAATATTCCTATCTTAGAATGTTCACCTACCGGCACAGATATTCCACACTGCACCATGTACTGCAATAGCCCCACCGTTGTCAGCGTCACTGACTTTCCGCCAGCATTGGGACCTGATATCAATAGGATACGATCAGTTCCTTCCAAGCATATATCCAATGGCACCATCTGCTTATTGCGTTTACGCAACGACTCAACAAGAAAGGGATGACATGCCTGTAGCCAGCAAAGCATGGGATGTGGTAGTACCTGAGGCTCTATACCTCCAATATGATTGGCCCACAAAGCCTTGGCACGGATAAAATCCACTTTACCTAAAAACACATAGGATTCCAGCACCGAGGGGATATCAGGACGCACAAAGTCCGATATCTCCTGAAGAATAGCTATTATGGCCCGTTGTTCTTGCGCCTCCAGTGAGCGAACTGCATTGTTGGCCTCCACCACCTCTTCAGGCTCCATATATACCGTCTTCCCCGTGGCAGACTCATCATGTACAATACCATGAATCTTCTTCTTATATGCAGGAAAGACGGGAATGACCAAACGCCCATCCCTATAAGTTGGTGATGCTTCCTCTGGTGCATATCCACTAGTCTGAGCATGATGAAGAATACCTCTCAAACTGACAGATATCTGTCGTTTGGTATCTGCCAGGCTACGGCGTATGCGCAACAATTCAGGAGAGGCGTCATCACGGATTTTTCCAAAACGATTGAGTACTTTGTCTATACGTTCCACAATAACCGGGAA
>JALERS010000113.1 GCA_022763905.1 Prevotellaceae bacterium
AGGAAGGTCTTGTGGCAGGTGTCTGTTGTTTTAGTAAACTGTCTACAATTTCAGTTGATGAAGAGAAAAAGAGTTTGGTGAAAGCATGAAATGACTCCTTTTGGAAATGAAGTTGATTGACTGGCCCAAGTATTCATGGTGCTCAGCAAAAGAGTCGTCGGTGCTTTCCAAAAGAAGCGACGATGCTAAGAGGAAGCAGCCAATATACTCTCAGATATCACTTAACTGCTATGCCGTGGGAGGTAGTAATACGGGACCAAAACATAGTAAAATCATAGTTTTTCCACTTGGGTTTCGTGAAGTTTTCTCTCTGTTGCCTTCCCTGTCTCTGAGGATTCATCTGGAGCAATACCATAGAGATGGGAGGATTCCGAAAAGAAGTTTGTTATTCCGATGAGAGTCAATACCTTTATGAGGGTTTCTGTAGTTCTTTGAGCCATCTATGCCAAGGAAAGGGGGCTTTCCGATATACCCCAATTGCCACAATGTATGGATAGAGTCATTCTATACCATCCCCAGTCAATTTCTACAGAGCCAGGAAAGCTGTTTCAATAGCGGGATTAATCAGAATGATACTTCCTATACATTGACAAATCATAGTTATTTCAAAATCACATACATTCTTATCTATAGAAACAATTCGGAAAGAAATAGTTTTTGATGATACACTTTTGTAAGATTCATTTTGTATATTTGCATTGACATTTCACACACTTTTCCCAAGTGTAACAATCACAGATTTTCCCTCTTCTAAAAGACATATATTGTAAAAATTCATTCAATACAATCCATATGAAAATGATAACTCGACGCCTATTCCTCACATTGTTGGCAGCCCTTACTACAACCCTCAGTTGGTCAAAATATGACAAGGCTCCTACTTCTGTCAATTATTCACGAATCAACAAGCAAGCCGTTCGTGAATACCTTCAACCTATACGCCCGGGCTACGAGCATCATGACACTTATTGGAACACCTATGCATTCAAATTCATCTATGCTCCAGCCTTTGACTTCAAAAAAATACCAGGAGCTGTAAAATACCGCTACACCCTAGTTCCTGACACAGAAGTTAAAGAAAAAATCAGTAAAAAAGCTGTTACTATCAAGAATCCCAGTTTTGCCCCTGTGAGTTTTGTAGCAGATCATCCCAACTCTTCCTTGTCACCCATATGGAACAAGATACCAGCGGCCCATGTAGTGCTGACAGTAGAAGGACTGGATAAAAACGGGAAGGTAATCGGAGAAGCAGGAAAAAGAAAATTCCTACGGGATTTCGGTTTCTGCGGTCCTTACAACAATGCAGTACGCCCCTATCGCGAAGCTGCCATCAAGGCGATGCTCTGCTTACATCACACAAAAGAAGTCAAAAATTGGTTAGATAGCAGTGTGCCCAACATGGATTACTCCCATTATACATATGCCGCCAAAATCATCAGTGCCGTCATCCGCAACGAATCATTGGTAGCCCGCTACGTTCCCCAAGAACGCAAAACTGCCATTCAAATTGCTGAAAGCGCTGCTAATTTCCTCATTTCTCTTAGTCAGCCTGCAGGAACTCCCATGGCCTATTTCCCACCCACATACTACAAGAACCTCATTGCTTCCAAACGTGCAGAAAACCAAGGGACTGCCATCACAATGGATGCCAACTATGCTATCCATGCTTTCCTTGACCTGTACGATGTCTGTGGTAAAAAGAAATACTACGAACAAGCTACTAATATTCTTCGTACCTATAAGAAATTACAACGTCCTGACGGTTCGTTTCCCATCAAGATATATCTTCACAACGGCCAACCTACCAACGAAAGAAATGCCATGCTCCATTCCATTTGCGTAACCTGCCAGCGCATGCTTACCCAATACCAAACGACAGAGTTTGAAGACATGAAACAAAAGGCTGAAAAGTGGATGCACGATGTAGCTATTCGTTCATTTGATATGACGGGGCAGTTTGAAGACGTAAGTGTCAATGGCGTTCGTCCTTATGAGAACCTTACCAATTGTACCGCTGCTCCTTATGCCAAATACCTATTAGGCAAACCTCATCCCACTCAAGAAGAAATAGCAGATGCCAAAGACCTACTGCGACTCAGCGAGGACCAGTTCACTTATTGGGACCACCTGTACAACGAATGGGGATTCAGAAGATACAACACACCTTGCGTCATAGAACAATATCGCTACAAGACTCCCGTAGACAATAGTGCAGCCAATGTATCAGGGGGATTCCTTGAATATTACAAGGAAACAGGTGATCCCTTGGCATATGCTAAGGCCAAGGCTTTGATAGATAATTTTACAATCATGCAGAATGCGAAAAATGGTTTTATGCCTACTACATGGGATTGCTCTTTCTCACGCACCAATGAGGTGTCTGTATGGTACAACTGTTTTCTCTCCGGCATCCTACGAATGCTTGAAATGGACGCTTTGCAAACCACCCAAAAGAAATAGAAAAGAGCATCCTATTTATAATGGATTCTTATTCTCTCATGACATAGGCTTTCCATGAGGAGCATGTCTCCTCTCTCCCAGCCTTGACATCTAACGAGATGACAAGTTTTGTCAGTCCGCCTCTTACTTCACCCCTAGTCTGTGATTCCTTGTATGCATAATCAATTGTGAAGCCTTATTTCTACTTTTCGCGTAGCGAGCGCCGATACCTATGCATTCTAGCTGTCGTCATCCTCATTCTGTTGACAGGAGGCTGGTACTTGGGAAACAGGAAAAATGACAAGACTATTACAACCTCATCCAATAATGAGGACGTAGAAAAATTCCTCCAGTCCGTCAAGGCAACAGAACATGACTATGGCAATCATTACAAGACTGCAGCAGATTCAAAAGCGGGAAAAGACAG
>JALERS010000140.1 GCA_022763905.1 Prevotellaceae bacterium
GGAATGATGACTTTCTGCTCTACATCGTGGTCACTGAAATTGGCAACAACCAATATCTGTGCATGGTCATGGGAACGAAGAAACGCAAATGTATGCTGACTGTCAAAAGTCTGTTGACAGGTATTGGCATACATCAAATCAAAAAAATCACCGTCGGATATAGCAGGCTCATTGACAGCAATATTCATAATTTTCTTATAGAATTCATATATATCTGATTCTTCTTCCGTTAGAAGACTGCCATCAAAATTGTTACCCTGCATCCAACGCCTTAATGCAGGCACTGACCAATAGTCGAATATGGTGGTGCGTCCGTCCCTTCCACTGAAGCCTTCCACATCCATTCCCCTTTCGCCAAACTCCTGACCATGATAAAGCATAAACGGTTGCCTGCCCAAACAACTGCTTACCAACACTGCGGCTTTCCCTTTACGTCCGTCTCCTATGAAAAAGTCAGAAGCCAGACGCTGTTCGTCATGATTTTCCAGGAAATTCAACATGTGGTCACTGATATCTTCCAAGTTCTGCCAACAACGGGTGATGTCTAAAGCTGGCTGATAGCCACATGTAACGCCCCTGAGGGTATCGTATAATCCTACCTTATCATACAACCAGTCAAAACGACAGGCATGGACAAACGTGCGATAGAGAGAAGGATTGTATACCTCACCAATGAAAATGATATTTGGATAGGCATATTTAACCTTGTTGACAGCCCATTGCCAAAAAGCAACAGGTACCATCTCTGCCATATCACACCGGAAACCGTCTATTCCTTGGGATGCCCAAAACAGCAGAATATGGAGCATCTTATGCCATGTATCCGGAATAGGATCGAAATATTGCCTGCCTCCGTCTGTATAATCAACACCGTAATTGAGTTTTACCGTTTCATACCAGTCATTCCTTGTGGGGCTGGGACTGAAACAGTCATTTCCTGTAGCCTTGGCTGGATTCTCCTGATAGGGAGAAGGGGCTTCGCCCTGCATATCAAACTGACAACGTAGCGGTTGTGAAAGGTAATAAAAGTTATTGTCAGGACTGAAAGTGGCATCCGGACTATCATTTTCACCCAATTGACTAATGCCTTTGGGAGTACAATCGGACCGATACTGTCGAGCCACATGATTAGGAATGAAGTCCATGATTACCTTCAATCCTTCCTGATGTGTACGCTGTAGCAAATCAAGGAATTCCTGAAAGCGAAGGTCGGGATGGGAAGCAAGGTCGGGATCGATATCATAATAGTCCTTTACCGCATAAGGAGAACCTGCTTTTCCCTTGACCATTGCAGGATGGTCAGAAGGAATGTGATAGGCAGAATAATCTGTTTGGGTAGCATGTTCAAGAAGTCCGGTATACCAAATATGGGTCACTCCCAATTTCTTAATTTCCCTAATGACTTGCAATGTAATGTCGTTCATTTTGCCACACCCATTCTGTAGGATATCACCATTGGGGGTACAAGACTGGCAGGTATTGGAAAATAGCCTTGGCAGGAGCTGGTAAATAATCGGTTTCAATGCTGACAAAGGATTAAAGGGGGATAAAGAAAACCCCGAAAGTCAATTTCCAAAACTTTCGGGGCTACTATCATTTAATTAATTACAATTCGAGTCCATGGTAAGAAACAGCGTCATTACCCTTGCATATCTTGGCAATCATGCCTTGAAGTGCCTTGCCAGGTCCACACTCGGTGAAATCTACAGCACCAGCATTGACCATATTGGTAACTTCCTCGGTCCATCGTACAGGAGCTGTCAACTGGGCAATGAGGTTGGCTTTAATTTCATCAGGATTGGTATGGGCTTTGGCATCTACATTCTGATAGACGGGAACCTTCGGAGTATGGAAGGTTGTATTACTGATAGCGGATTCCAACTCATCCTTGGCGGGCTGCATCAAGGGAGAATGGAATGCACCGCCTACCTTGAGAACAAGTGCACGTTTGGCACCAGCCTCCTTCAACTTTTCACATGCTGTATTGACGGCATTGATGTCTCCGCTGATAACAAGTTGACCAGGATTATTATAATTGGCTGGAACAACAATCTCAGCCTCTGAACTGGACTCTTCACATATTTTCTCTATAGTTTCATCCGGCAGACCGATTACTGCAGCCATAGTAGAGGGCTTGGCCTCACATGCCTTCTGCATGGCCATAGCTCTTGCTGCCACCAGTTTCAAACCATCTTCGAAACTGAGGGCGCCTGCAGCTACCAAGGCTGAAAATTCACCAAGAGAATGACCTCCTACCATATCAAATTCGGCTTTCTCTCCAGCACAAACGGCACTGATAACAGAATGGAGGAATACTGCAGGCTGTGTCACCTTGGTCTGTTTCAATTCTTCATCTGTTCCGTTGAACATGATATCGGTAATCTTGAAACCCAGAATTTCATCTGCTTTATCAAATAGTTCTTTGGCTTGAGGAAACTTTTCATACAAATCTTTTCCCATACCGGAAAACTGCGCTCCCTGACCGGGAAATACAAATGCTTTCATGTAATGTATCTTATAAATGAATGATTGATAGTGCAAAATTAATCATTTTTCCTGAAACAGGCATCATATTTCAAAGTCCGTGCATGCTCTTCCGGAAAGATAAGGCTTGAGTTTCCCTGCAGCAGCCACATGAGCAGGATGCCCACTATACACGGCAATATCCTCAAAACGACCGAAAGTACTGTCCAGACAAATGTCCCATTGCTCTGCAGTATTGATATTGAATGACACCATGACATCTTTCAGGCAGGGAATAACAGACTTCAGTGCCAGTATATCTTGACGAAACGTGTTCATGACTTCTTCCTTGGTTTCAGGAAGGATATCTTCTCTGATCTTGAAAAGTACAATATGCCTATACATACACTTGGAATAATATTTATAATTTTGCAGCGAAAATACGAAATCCCGTTTGCATGAGCAAGTAAGGAACGTGACAATTATCATATGATATTCCGTTTTTCTCTTTTGATTCCCTTGTTGGGCAGTCTGTTGCTGGTACTGGTTTCATGCCGACAGAAAGCCACACAGACATCCTCTTCTGCTTCGACCGACTCAGACACGATAATTTTTGATTTGGAAAACATTGAAGAAGCGGGTGAACTCATTGCCGTGACGCTAAGCGGACCTGAGAATCATTTTCAATATCATGGCGTAGATTTGGGACTCCAATACTTGTTGGCTGAGCAGTTTGCGGGAAATATTGGAGTGCGCATCCGTATGGAACAGGTGCAAGATACCGCTGCCCTGCTGGACATGCTCCGTCAATGCAAAGCTGACCTCATTGCCTGCCAGTTGCCCGATTCGTTACTGGAAGCCAACGGCCTGACTGCAGCTGGCGCCTTTGTGGACAGTCTTCACACATCATGGTCAGTAAGGAAATCATCTCCCCAACTTTCGGAAAATCTCAAGGCTTGGTTTCGGCCTCATTTGACAGACAGTCTGAGACAGGTAATGAACAGACTGATGACAATGCCTCGTATTCAGCATTCTAATGTACCGGTAATGTCTGTCCGCAAAGGTGCCATATCTGCCTATGACGGACTGTTTATCAAATATGCCCGTACTATTCAATGGGACTGGCGGCTACTGGCAGCCCAATGCAGTCAGGAGTCTGCCTTTGACTGCAAAGCCGTATCTTGGGCAGGAGCAAGAGGACTTATGCAGATCATGCCTCAAACTGCCAACCTTCTGGGAGTGCAGAGCAGTGAATTGTTTCACCCTGAAACCAACATCATGACTGCCGTCAAGTATATCAGCCAATTAGAAAAGAAATTTTCCGATGTCAGACATCCTGTAGAGCGACGCAAATTTGTTCTGGCTGCCTACAATGGCGGATACAACCATATAAGGGATGCTATGAACCTGGCACGACATGACAAGCGCAATCCCTATTCCTGGAATGTCGTGAGCTACTATGTACTACATTTGAGTGAACCCAGGTTTTATCGTCATCCTGTTGTAAAAAACGGCTATATGATTGGACAGGAGACATTCAATTATGTCAACCGCATCCTACAGAAATGGAATGCATATGTCACGGGCAGACATACACCTTCTCCCCTGCCCCAAGCAGATGACCTTATCAATGTCATTCCCCACAAGGCCCACAAGAAAAACCGCTTCTCGGGAGAAGGCAATGCCATTCTGTCCAGAAGCGACTCTTTATTCAACTAAAAACAACTCTATTTACAAAGCACCTTTGCTGGAAGGCAGTTGCATATGGCAAACATCTCTCTTGACAGCACTCTTGAGAGCCTTGGCAAATGCCTTGAAGATACCTTCTATTTTATGATGTTCATTGGTACCTTCTGCCTTGACGTTGAGATTCATAGCGGCATTATCACTGAGACTCTTGAAGAAATGGAAGAACATTTCTGTCGGCATATCACCAATTTTCTCTCTCTTGAAATCTGCTTCCCATACCAGCCAAGGTCTTCCTCCGAAATCCAAAGCTACTTGACAAAGACAATCATCCATAGGCAAACAGAATCCATAACGCTGAATACCTCGTTTGTCTGCAATGGCCTTCCGTAGACATTCTCCCAGGACGATGCCTGTATCTTCTATGGTATGATGTTCATCCACATGAAGGTCTCCATGTACTTCTATGCAGAGGTCGATGCCTCCATGACGTCCTATCTGTTCCAGCATATGGTCAAAGAAGCCTATGCCTGTATTTATGCGACACTGACCATCTCCATTGAGATCCATACTGATAGAAATATCCGTTTCCTTGGTCTTTCTGTGAACACTGGCTTTTCTTTCACCACCTATAATCTCATCGACAACCTGGTCCCATCCACATGAGTCAGTCAGCCGGATGGCTTTACAACCCAGATTGGCTGCCAACTGGACATCAGTTTCACGGTCACCGATGACATAACTGTTGCTGAGATCGTATTCTCCACCAAGATACTTTCCCAACATACCTGTTCCTGGCTTGCGTGTCGGAGCATTATCGGAAGGGAAAGTCCTGTCTATGAGTATGTCATCAAATACGATTCCTTCTCCACGCAATGTATCAAGGATAAAATTATGGACCGGCCAAAATGTTTCTTCCGGGAAAGAGGCAGTGCCCAATCCATCCTGATTGGTTACCATTACCAATTCAAAATCGGTTTTCTCCTTTATCAGAGACAGACTTCTGAAGACATGGGGAAGAAATGACAGTTTATCAAAACTATCCACCTGCTCATCGGCAGGCTCTCTGACCAAAGTACCATCTCTATCAATAAATAATGCTTTCTTCATATCTGTTCAGAATTTTCTCAATGCTGACAACAATGTCGTATTTTCATCAGGAGAACCCACTGTAATACGAAGGCAATCTTCACACATCGGTTGACGGGACCTATTTCTGACGATGATACCCTTATTAACAAGATACTGGTAAATAGAGTCTGCCCCATCCATCTGCGCCAAGAAGAAATTAGCATCAGTAGGATATACCTTTTTACAATAGGGCAGCATCTGAACAGCATCCATGAGCGTTTCCCGTTCCTGAAGAATTATTTTCAACCATCTTTGAATCGTTTGGGGACGTTGCAACATATCCATTGCCTTCTGTTGGGCCAAGACATTGACATTGTACGGATATTTCACATTATTGAACAGATGAATGATTGCTTCTGAAGAGAAAGCCATACCCAGTCGGATGCCAGCCGATGCCCAAGCTTTGGACATAGTGTTGAGAACAATCAGATTGGGGAATTCATCCAATCGATTTCTAAACAAGGGTTGTTGGGAAAAGTCACTGTAAGCCTCATCTATGACAACAAGACCCTCAAAAGACCTAAGCACCTTTTCCATCTCCGACTGCTGGAGACTATTGCCTGTAGGATTATTGGGAGAGCAGATGAAAATCAGTTTTGTATTGGCATCCACCGCTGCCAGCAATCTGTCGGCATTCAGACAGAAGCCAGGGTCTAACAATACGGGTCTATACTCTACATCATTGATATCCGCACAAGTCTTGTACATGCCATATGTAGGAGAGATAGCCACCGCATTGTCCTTGCCAGGCTGACAGAAGATTCTATATACCAAGTCAATGGCCTCATCACTGCCATTACCCAAGAAAATATTGGCCTCAGGAATATTTTTAACTGTCGATACCTGTTGTTTCAGTTGGCGTTGTAACGGATCAGGATATCGGTTCAATGACGAGTTAAAGGGATTCTCATTGGCATCCAAAAAGACAGTAGCATCTGCTCCAGAGTATTCATTGCGTGCACAACTATAAGGAGCCAAGTTCCAGATATTGGACCTTACCAATTGGTTGAGAGGTTTCATTCCTTGATTTGTTTAATTTTATCGTATCTTACCTGCATAGCATTTCGGTGCGCTTCCAGACCTTCTTGACCTGCCATCGCCATTACAGTCTTGCCGATAGTCAGAATACCTTCCTCTGACAATTCCTGGAAGGTCATCTTCCTCATAAAACTATCCAAGCACAGACCACCAAACGACCTAGCATAGCCTTTGGTAGGCAAAGTATGATTGGTACCTGATGCATAGTCGCCTGCACTTTCACAACTCCATCTGCCTTCAAATACACTACCAGCACATGTGATGCGCTCTGACCAAACAGGATAATCTGCTACTGAAAGTATAAGATGTTCAGGAGCATACTGATTGGATATTGCCACGGCCTCTTCAAGATGATGAGCAAGAATAGCTACACTATGAGACAATGCCTTCTCTGCAATGGACCGACGTGGCAGATTCTGTATCTGACGACTTATTTCTTCATTGACAGCCAAGATAAGGTCTTCACTATCGGAAATGAGAATCACCTGACTGTCGGGACCATGTTCAGCCTGACTCAAGAGATCAGCAGCTACAAACGAAGGGTCAGCAGTATGGTCGGCGATAACCGCCACCTCACTGGGACCTGCAGGCATATCTATTGCCACATCATAGAGGGTGGCCATTTGCTTGGCAGCCATGACATACTGATTGCCAGGACCAAATATCTTGTCCACCTTGGGTATACTTTCTGTTCCAAACGTCATGGCTGCTATAGCCTGTGCACCACCTACCTTGAAGATATGGGTAACACCGCAGAGGCGGGCTGCATAAAGTATGGCAGGATGGATGCTTCCGTCGGGTCTCGGAGGAGTACATAGTACTATTTGACTACATCCGGCAATCCGGGCAGGCGTTGCCAACATCAAAACGGTAGAGAAAAGAGGTGCAGAACCTCCTGGAATATACAAACCCACCTTCTCTATGGCTACAGATTTCTGACGGCAAGTAACCCCTTGGCATGTAGTAACCTTGATGGGTTGGAAGCGCTGTGCTTCATGGAAAGTTGCAATATTGGAATGGGCTTGTTGCAGGGCCACCTTCAAATCTTCATCAACAGAATGCTCTGCCGCAACCATCTCTTCTTCCGTCACCGACAAATTGCTCAGTATGGCATGGTCAAAACGTTCTTCGTATTGTCTCAAAGAGGCATCTCCCTCTTGTCTTACTGTTTTCAGGATATCTCCTACAACATCAAATAGTGAAGTAATGTCCATTGCCGGACGTTCCAGCAATGCAGACAATTCCGTTTGCGAAGGGTATCTGTATATATTCATTTGTTACGTATGAGATTAAAACATGGCATCAAAGTACCATCTTTTCTATATTCATCACCAAAATACCTTGGGCTCCTTCCTTCTTCAAATCACTCACTATATCCCAAAACTGCTTTTCTTCCAATACAGTATGGATACTACACCATTGGTCATCTGCAAGGGGAATGATGGTAGGGCTTTTGGCACATTCGGGCAGTATATCCAAAATAGCTTTTATCTTATCCTTGGGGGCATTCATCATCAC
>JALERS010000004.1 GCA_022763905.1 Prevotellaceae bacterium
TTCATCCAATGCGCTTGCAGAATCTTTCAATGCCAAAATCAAACTCTTCCGAGCTAATCTTAGAGGGGTTGCTGACAAGAAATTCTTCCTCTTCCGTATTTCCAAATTATACGCCTATCCCCACTAAATTTCTACTGACCCCACAGTTGGCGGCATCCTGAACCGAAAACATGCGCATGGATACGTGCTTTCACAGGGGAACTATGCCTCTGTCAAAGAGAATCGACAAATACTCCGGCCGAAACGAACGGAATGAGATAAAAAAACGTAGATTTGATGAGCCGAAAGCAGAAACGGATGGGACCAGTCGGCTGCTTCGGTCAAATAGAAAACATTAAACGACAATCCCTAATCTAATATTTGTGTCGGTAATACTGCACTTGCTATTGCTTTGATATATTTTTTTGCCATAAAACAAAACTCGTTTTCCCCTCAACTTCTAACTTAATCCTCACTGATTTTCTACTGAGCCAGAATAAACCCATAAGACGATATTCATACTACGCTTATGTTCAAAAACTGCCTACCCTAATGATTTTAGGATAGGCAGTAAGTTGCAAGTAGTTGGTGTGTCAGCACACACCCTACGAATATATTAAAGAGACCTGTTAAACCATGTCACATAGCAGAAGTCCTGCCTATGTGCAAGCAACTGATGCTTGGGGAAGAAGCGATAGGCTACCTTGAAACTTCCAGCATCATCAATACTGTCATTGAACTTGAATGTAAAGACATTGCCTTCTCTTCCTACTACTTTGAATGGGAATACCTTATAAAGCACGTCTTCACCCTTTTCATTGGAGGTAAGTACAACCAATTCAACTCCAATGGCATCATCAAGTCCCTGCTCGTCAATCTTAACCGTTATGTCATAGTCTTTTCCACTAGTAACAGGACCATGGGTGATTTCATCAAGTATCTCAAAACTAGTCACCTTAATATCATTCCATACCCTTACCACTTCTTGCTTCCAGGCTGTCAGTTCCTTGGCCTTGGCATTATTGTCAGCAGAAAGCAGATGGAAACGCTTGGCTTCCTTACAGTAGAACTTGTCATAATAGTCATCCAACTGCCTCTTCATCGTGTAATGAGGAGCAATCTGGGCAATGGAATTCTTTATAGCACGAATCCAACCAGAAGAGATACCATTGGAATTTCGCTGATAGTACAAAGGAATGATTTCACGCTCCAACAGATTATAAATAGTAGACGCGTCAAGCTGATCCTGAAAACTTTGGTTGTCATAGGTGCGTTTCTCAGTCAACGCCCATCCTGCACCTTCACGATAGCCTTCCAACCACCATCCATCCAGTACAGACAGATTGAGAAGTCCGTTCATCAATGCTTTTTCACCAGATGTACCTGATGCCTCCTGAGGACGAGTAGGTGTATTCATCCAAATATCAACACCGGAAATGAGACGGCGTCCCAACTCCATATCATAGTTTTCAAGAATAAGCACCTTACCTAGGAACTCTGGCATACGGGAGATTTCATAGATACGCTTGATAAGCCCTTGACCTGCTCCATCGTGAGGATGGGCCTTACCTGCAAAGATAAACTGAACAGGATAGTCAACGTTGTTGACAATCTTCTTGAGACGCTCCAAATCAGTAAAGAGCAGATGAGCACGCTTATAAGTAGCGAAACGACGTCCGAAACCAATCAACAGAGCATTGGGATTAATCTTATCCAAAAGGGAAACTACCCTAGAAGGATCACCTTGGTTCTTCAGCCAACTCTCACGGAAACGTTCACGGATATAGTTGACAAGCTTCTGCTTGAGTGCAATACGCAGATTCCATATTTCCTCATCGGGAACTTCGTAAATCTTCTCCCATATCGTAGGATTGGACATATCCTGATAGAAATCCTTTCCAAATGTTTTCTCATAGAAAGTCTTCCATTCACGAGCGGCCCATGTAGGTAAATGGACACCATTAGTAACATAACCCACATGATTCTCTTCGGGGAAATAACCTTTCCATACGCCATTAAACATCTTCTGGCTAACCTTTCCATGCAACCAGCTCACACCATTGACTTCCTGACAGGTATTACACAAGAACAAGGACATGCAGAAACGTTCATTCTTGTCTTCAGGATTCATACGTCCTAAACCCATAAATTCTTCCCAACTGATACCTAGCTGAGCAGGATAGGCTCCCATATACTTACCAAACAAGCCCTCATCAAAATAGTCATGACCTGCAGGTACAGGAGTGTGGACAGTATACAGAGACGAAGCACGCACCAATTCAAGGGCTTCATCAAACTGTAGTCCCTGCTTGATATAGTCTACCAAACGCTGTACATTACACAGGGCTGCATGTCCCTCATTGCAATGATAAATGTCACGCTTGATACCAAGACGCTCCAGAACTGCCATACCACCGATACCCAAAAGGAATTCCTGCTTCAGACGGTTTTCCCAGTCACCTCCATACAAGGTATGAGTTATCTGACGGTCGAACTCGGAATTCATCTCAAAATCTGTATCCAAAAGGAAGAGTTTAATACGTCCCACATCAATGCGCCATACACGGGCATAAAGAGTATAGCCAGGGAAAGGCAAATCAATAATCATCTGCTTGCCTTCTTCATCATAGACCTTATGGAGAGGCAGACGGTCGAAGTCCTGAGCCTCGTATTTGGCTATCTGCGAACCGTCCATGGCCAACTCTTGTGTAAAATAGCCATAACGATACAACAAGCCAACTGCTACCATATCTACATTGCTATCAGAAGCCTGCTTCAAATAGTCGCCAGCCAGAATTCCCAAACCTCCGGAATAGATTTTCATAAAATGATATAAACCATACTCCATACAGAAATAGGCTACCGAAGGACGATTGCTATCTGGCTTAACATCCATATATTGACGGAAATGATCATATACCGCATCCATACGGGACAAAAATTCCTGATTGGAAGATAGGGCATTCAGTTCTTCATAGCTGAGCATGGACAACATATCTACCACATTCTTGCTGGATTTCCTGAATGCTTTGTCATTGATATCATGGAATAGGCTATAAGCATCTGAATTCCATGTCCACCACATGTTGTTGGCTAATTCGTCTAGTTTCTGCAACGCCTTAGGCATCTTGGATTTCACAGTAACAGATTTCCACTGCGGCACATTAGCATAGCTGGTTTTAATGTTCATCGTCATTAGTATAATATATATTAAGGTATTAGTCTTATTCTTGATAAAAACAGGAAAACATTCCCCATTACGAGATGTCACCCCGCAATTTTACTGCAAAGTTAGAAATATTTGCCCTAACAATTAATACCAACAACCCCTTTTCTTCCGTTATTCCCCATGTAAGACAGACAATTGCATCCCATCACATATTATCCTTCATTTGTTTGGAAATCAAGGATAGCAAAAAAATATAAAATTCGCCGCAATAAACAGCGCATACACGCTTCCTTGACTTCATTGGCGGACAACCCACAATATTTACCGTTTAAGAAGCCACGCATATGCTACCGACACTCCCTCGAAAAGAGTAACACAACGCAGGAAATCAACTAAAAATGGGCAAAAACAAGAAAGCAGGAGAAAAAACCGCTCAAAAAACACCTCCTGTTTCCTCAAAAATGTGTACTTTTGAATAATTATTGCATCCAACACAAATTCATTATGATATTTGACGAAACCATCAAAAAAGTGGACCTTGGAGAAGAGATGAAAAAGTCGTATATCGACTACTCCATGTCCGTTATTGTAGCACGCGCTCTTCCTGATGTGCGTGACGGCTTCAAGCCAGTGCATCGCCGCATTCTTTATGGCATGATGAAACTCAACAATGTTCATGCCCAACCTTATAAAAAATGTGCCCGTATTGTGGGTGAAGTAATGGGTAAATACCATCCTCATGGTGACTCTTCCATCTATGGTGCATTGGTGCGTATGGCACAGGAATGGTCCATGCGTTATACTTTGGTGGACGGCCAGGGAAACTTCGGAAGTGTAGATGGTGACTCTCCTGCTGCCATGCGTTACACAGAGGCACGCCTCACTATACTGGGTGAAAGCATGATGCAAGACATTGAAAAGAACACAGTTGACATGGTGCCTAACTTTTCCAATGACGAAACAGAACCAGCTGTTCTACCTGCGCGTATCCCCAATCTGCTAGTGAACGGAAGTAGCGGTATTGCTGTAGGTATGGCTACTAATATCCCCACCCATAATCTTGGAGAAGTCATTGAAGCTTGTGTGGCTTATCTTCATAATCCAGACATCGACACCGACGGACTGATGAAATATGTCAAGGCACCCGATTTCCCCACAGGAGCATTCATCTATGGATTAGGTGGTGTTAAAGAAGCCTATGAAACGGGACGCGGACGTATAATAATGAGGTCACGTACCGAAATAGAAGAAAATGCCAACGGCCACCAAACCATTGTAGTTTCAGAAATCCCCTATGGCGTCAACAAGTCGGAACTCATCAAGGATATTGCCCGTTTGGTAACAGAGAAACGCTTGGAAGGTATCAGCAATATCAATGACGAAAGTGACCGCGACGGAATGCGTATTGTCATAGACATCAAGCGTGATGCCAATGCCAACGTAGTGCTGAACAAACTTTTCAAGATGACTGCGCTGCAAACAAGTTTCAGCGTCAACTGCATTGCTCTGGTTCACGGACGTCCCCAACTTCTCTCTCTGAAGGATTGTATTGCCAACTTCATCGAGCACAGACATGAGGTAGTCATCAGACGCACCCAGTTTGACCTCAAAAAGGCACAAGACCGCCAACATATAATCCAAGCTTTGATTATTGCCAGTGATAATATAGACGAAGTAGTACGCATTATTCGCCAGTCTAAATCTCCTCAAGTTGCTATCACTAGCCTTATGCAACGCTTTGGCTTTGATGAAATTCAAGCTAAAGCTATTGTAGATATGCGTCTTGCCCAACTAACAGGTCTGATGCAGGAAAAACTACATGCAGAATATGATGAATTGGAACGCAAAATAGAATATTTCAACCGCATACTGAACGATGAAGAATTCTGTAAGCAAATCATCAGTGACGAACTGACAGAAGTCAAAGAAAAGTGGGGAGATGAACGCAAGAGTGAGATTGTTCCCGGCGGAGGCAACGACTTCAATCCTGAAGACTTCTATGCCAATGACCCCGTTGTCATTACACTCAGCCATTTGGGATATATCAAACGTACTCCTCTAGCAGATTTCCATGCTCAAGGGCGTGGAGGAGTTGGTAGCAAACTGAGTAGTACACGTGATTCTGACTTCATAGAGAACATCTATCCCGCCCATATGCACAACACCATGCTCTTCTTCACCAAGAAGGGACGATGCTACTGGCTGAAAGTATATGACATACCTGAAGGAGCTCGCAGTACCAAGGGAAGAGCCATCCAAAATGTTCTCAACTTGGATGCAGATGACTCAGTAAGTGTATGTCTGAACATCCGCAAATTGGGTGACCCTGAATTCTGCAACTCACACAATGTAGTGTTCTGTACCCGCAAGGGTATTGTCAAAAAGACCTGCCTCTCAGAATACTCTCGCCCACGAACCAATGGAGTCATTGCCATCTCCATCCGTGAAGACGATGAAGTAGTAGACGTAGTTCTGACAAATGGCAGAAACGAACTGATTCTAGCCAACCGAAACGGAAGGGCCATCCGTTTCAATGAGTCCCATATCAGAACAATGGGCAGAACAGCTACTGGTGTAAGAGGCATCACCTTGGACGAAGAAGATGATGAAGTAGTAGGAATGGTATGCGTTTACAACCTGGAGAAGGACACTGTACTGGTAGTCAGCGAAAAAGGTTATGGAAAACGTAGTGCTGTAGAGGACTACCGCATCACCAACCGTGGAGGAAAAGGTGTCAAGACCCTAAGCATCACAGAAAAAACAGGAAAGCTCGTTGCCATCATCAATGCCATCGACGAACGTGACTTGATGATTATTAACAAGAGCGGTACTGCCATCCGTACAGCCATTGCTGACATACGTATCATGGGACGAGCTACTCAAGGAGTAAAACTCATTGACATCATGAAGCGCAACGATGAAATCAGCAGTGTATGCAGTGTCATCGCAGAACAGAACGAGGACAAAGTGGCTGATGGAATAGGGGAAAATTTGCAAGAAGAAATCCCTGCAATGACTGATACGCAAGAAAATACAACTGCTGCAGAAGAAATCACCCCACAAGATGATTAAGTACAACAATAAGAATGTATATTTGCAGTCAGAACTGAATAAAACCGAATTATAATTACTTTTCAACAATCAATTCCCAAGGTCATATGAAAAAGACATTGCTATCGCTACTGGCCCTCATGGCCACAGCAACTACTCAAGCTCAGGATATGAAGATATTCAAAGCCGAGAGTCTGATGGAAGAGAAGAACTACAATGAAGCCGTTGCTGTCATCAAGGAATGTATCAGCAATCCTAAGACCAAGAAATTGGCTTTAGCCTATCACCTGCTAGGAGAAATCAACAGCCGCATCCTCAACGATGAGATTTCCAACCTCCAAAGCGGTAAATGTGATACCACCCGCTACATCAATGCACTGGAAGAGGCAATTGAAGCCTTTACCAAGAGTAACGAAATTGACCAAGCTCCTAACGACAAAGGTAAAGTAAAAGTGCGCTATTTAAACGCATTCGAAAATTCCTCACTAGTCAAATACTCTGGTAACAAGAAACGTATCAAAGGTATGCTCGACTACTATGGATATGCCGCCAATTTTGAGAATCAGAGAAAAAACCAGGAAGGAGCTCTCAAGTTCTTCATCAAAGACATGGAACTGCCTAAAAATCCTGTATTCACCCAAGAAGAAACTGCAGAGATTTACAAGAAGCGACAAAGCTATTACAACAAAATCGGTTACTATACCGCTATGCTATCTTACGCCAAGAAAGACTATAACCAGGTCTTGAAATATGTCCCCTATGCCATCGCTGATTCCAGTTCACTTCGTGACGGATATCTAATGAAAATGGATGCCCATCTTGCCCTTAAGGACACCGCCGCATGGGTGCAGACTGTCAAGGAAGCTATTCAGGCCATGCCTAACAACGTAGCGAATTGCCAGAATCTGCTCAAATACTACGATGACCACAAGATGAACAACGAAGCCAAGGAAATGGCAGAAGAACTTGTTCAGAAATCACCCAACAACAAGATTTCCTGGTATACCAAGGGATGTGTTTATATGAACACATTGAAACAATACAATGTAGCCCGTGAATCCTTCCAGAAAGCGCTCAATATTGATAAGGACTTTGTTTATGCCCAATTCAACATGGGATGTACCTTCGTCAACGAACTCATGAGCATCAAGGATCAACTTGTTACTGACCGCACCAAAGTAGATCAGTATAATAAGGACATGGCAAAAGCACGCGAGTACTACCGTAAAGCACTCCCCTACTTCGAAAATGCCCTTATATTGGCACCTAGCAAGGCTGCTTTGTGGGGCTATAACCTACAGACTGTCTATTACAATTTGCAAGATGGCGCACAGAAAGAACTTATGCAGAAGAAAGAAGCAGACATGAAGAAAGTCATGGAAGGCCAACTCTCTTCCGAAGAATTCATTGCGAAATACAACATTGCACAAACATCTCCTTCATTGTAAGCTTCTATATTATTCCATAAACTCTCTGCGGACAGGCTTTTCCTTTTTTTTGAGGTATCGGCCTGTCCGCAGATTCTTTTTATCTACCAACTGGTGTGTCTGTCACCCATTCCCTATAGATGACTAACTTCTGTTTCTATTACTTTTTACACCTACCAATACATCTGCTTCAGAGTAAAAACGTAATTTTGCAGTATGACATATGATTTCTATTGCCCTAAAGGGAAGACTGCCCTACTGATTTCAGGAGGAGTGGATAGCGCAGTAGCTGTCCACCTGATGTGTGAACGGGGAATCAAGCCCCATCTGTACTATATCAAAATCGGCATGGAAGGAGAAGACTCTTCCTGCACAGCTGAAGAGGATATCGAATTGTCGCAAGCAATAGCCCACAGATACGGATTACCTTTGGATGTCATTGATCTACAACAAGAGTATTGGGACAAAGTAGTAGGATATATCATTGACCGCGTGAAAAAGGGTCTTACTCCCAACTCAGATGTAATGTGCAATAAACTCGTAAAATTCGGTGCTTTTGAAGAGAAAGTCGGAAAAGAATACGATTATATTGTAACCGGCCATTATGCGCGGACAGGTCTCGATGCTGATGGACAGTTGTGGATGTATGCAGGCATAGACCCTGTGAAGGACCAAACAGACTTTTTGGCACAATTGGATAGCTTCCAAATATCAAAGTCCATCTTTCCTTTGGGCGGTCTCCCCAAACAGGAGGTGCGTCATATTGCCGAAGAGCAACATCTTCCCTGTGCACACCGCAAAGACAGTCAAGGTATCTGTTTCTTAGGAAAAATCAATTACAACCAGTTTATTGCGCAATTTTTGGGAGAAAAAGAAGGTAACATCATTGATATTGCCACCCAAGAGGTACTGGGTCAACACAAAGGCTATTGGTTTCACACTATTGGACAACGTAAAGGATTGCGTTTGGGTGGTGGTCCATGGTTTGTCGTCAGCAAGGATATTGAAAAGAACATCATCTATGTCACAAGAGGATATGATGCCACTCTACAATATGGAGACAATTTCCACCTGGCAGATTTTCACATCCTCACTTCCAATCCCTACAATAAAGACGGCGAACATGCCATACGTTTCAAGATACGCCATACTGAACGTCCCATTCCTGGAATCCTTTCCTTCACACCACAAGGGTGGCATATACGCAGTTCACAACCCATTCAGGGAATTGCCCCTGGACAGTTTGGAGTCATCTACGATGCAGATGGTTACCGTTGTATTGGTAGTGGAGAAATTAGCGTCCAAAAATAAAAATCACCCAAATGGAGAAGGCGGGAGATAAAAAGCATCCAATCAAAAAACATATTATTTTCCTCTCAACCATAAAAATGTCGAGTCAACTTCTCGAAATGCATTACAAAACTTCCAATTAAATGAGTTCTGAGAGTATATTGACTGCTTCCTCTTAGCACCGTCGCTTCTTTTGTTGAGCATCGTCGATTCTTTTGCTGAGCATCGTCGATTCTTTTACTGAGCACCGACGATTTTTTTGCCGAGCACCGACGATTCTTTTACTGAGCACCGACGACTCTTTTACTGAGCACCGATGATTACTTAGGCCAGTCAATCAACTTCATTTCCCAAAGGAGTCTTTTCCTTATTTCAACGGACTCTGTTTCTCTTCATCAACTGAAATTGTAGACAGCTTGGCAAGAAGGTCATACTGAATCAACAGACACCTGCCACAAGACCCTCCTGATTTTTGTTTGACAAAACGGTCATGCCAAAGATACGGAACCCAAGTGTTTTTCGGGCCATGCCAGGATATGTTCTTGCGCTATTGAAGGACGGGTATCAATGAGACGTAGTCTCTCCCTTGACTGGTACCCTGCAAGAAAGGAAACGATAGCGGTATTAACCCTACCTGTGCCCCACTAAAAATCTACTGACCCGCCATAGTGTGTTACTGAAAAGACGTGAGTCTCTTTCTGAAA
>JALERS010000020.1 GCA_022763905.1 Prevotellaceae bacterium
AATCCAACAAACAGATAAATTCATATATGATGAGAAAGATCTTATTCTTTTTACCATTAATTTCCTATATGTCAGCTTGGGCGGCATCTGTACCTGCCGAGGATTCCTTATTCAAGCAAAGTAGATTGAATTACAAAGAAATAAACTTTCTCGGCAATATCTATGACGGAAGCCATAATCCGGCTGCTCTCTCTTTCAATAAGGTACAGACACTCTCAGAGGCAACACTCAATGCTCGATTGGAAAGAGGAGGTTTCCAAAATGTGACGTCCTCGTCCCGCCTCAATCATTATTCCCTTGATATTTTCGGATTGAAACAAATTGGAGATTTCAGTCTGTCCGGAAATATCAAATATCTCAATGCGAAGGACTACGATCACCAATGGGACAACACTTATATGTTGAATCCTGATAATCCTTTTACTTTGGGTGACACCATCAAGAGTGATATGAATACAGAAGAGTTTTCTCTTCATGCCGGAGCAGCTTATCGTGCCAATGATGCCCTAGTGTTGGGTTTGCGCATCAACTTTGTTTCCGGTAGTCGCAGCGATCAGCATGACCCTCGTCCCAAAACCAATTCTATGCGTTTTGGTGTTAATCCCGGTGCCATACTTCGTTTGTCTGACTCCCATAGCTTGGGTTTGTCAGCCAATGTCGACCTCTTCAATTCCAAGATGACTCATACTATTGTCAATACCTATTTGAGATATCAATATTTCCTGATGAAGGGTATGGGTGACAACACTACTTTCAGTACAGAAACCAATTCCAGCTATCCGCGTGACTATAATGGTTTGAACCTGGGCGGCCATCTCCAATGGAATGCCAAGTGGGATGGTTTCAACAATATGTTGGAAGTTGGTGGTACCTATATTCAGGAGAATGCAAAGGACGGAGGAAGTTCCTATACCTACAAGGGAGGTGATTTCCACCAGATAAATCTGGATGCTACAGACCGCCTTTCTCTAGGTACCCATCGCTTAAAGCACAATATCATCCTCACTGGAGTATTCAGTAAAACTCAAGGAGATTGGTATGACCAGATGCGCAAAGTTGATACACAGCATGGTAACATTCTCTATTATGAGGTACTCAGTAAAGACAAGGTACATGATGCTACCCGTTTGAACGCAGGTGTCGAATACCGTATGGATGCTTTGGAAGCACCTGATGTCCCATTGTGGACTGCCCGTGTGAAAGGGAATATGTCCTACACGGAAATCACCCAGACAGAAGCTGAAGTTTACAAGCAGAAATATACACTGGCCAATGTGTTGGCTGAAGGTTTGAAATATTGGCAATTGTCCCGTCTTCGTCTCACTACTGCATTGGGTGGTTCGTATACCATGCCGTTGGGAGATCCGGAATTCGCCAGTGTAAGAGGCAAACTGCTTGAGAATTATACAGCTCCTGTATTTGAATATGCTACTGCCAAGGCAGCCCAGGTACATGGACGTCTGGCACTGGATATTCCTGTCAGTCTTTGGAATACACCTACCTGGATGACAGTATATGCACAGGCTGCTTGCCGCTTCTATAATGGTGATAACAAGTATTCTTCTCTTTTTGACGGAAAGAGCCATACAACAGCTGATTTTGGTATAAGAATAATTTTATAATTTATTTTGTTGATGACACTGGTATCTAATTATTCCATGAGGAGGCTTTTAGGCGTCCTCATGGTATCGTTTTTTGCGTACACCAATATTTCCTCCCGTCTGATGGCGTCAGGAAAAGGATTTGTCATAGTAGTAGATCCTAAAAGTTATAGTGAAGCCAAGGCTGAGTTGGCTGCCTATGCCAAGGCAGTTGAGGAAGTAGATGGTATGAAAACCTATACGCTCGTGGACAAGTGGGGCGTTCCCGATTCCATCAGAGCCGCACTCGAGGGCATGTATAAGAAAGGCCAAATACAAGGAACCGTCCTCATCGGTGATATTCCTATTGCGATGATACGTGATGCCCAGCATCTTACATCCGCTTTTAAGATGGACCAACGTATGCCCAAGGACAAGTCGTCAGTACCATCCGACAGATTTTATGATGATTTCGGCTTGCAGTTTAAGTTTTTGTCCAAGACCGACAGTACTCATCTTTATTATTATTCTCTCCAACCCGAAGGACATCAGTACATCCACTGCAACATATTCTCCGGACGTATCCGTCCCACAGATGCGCAGGGCACTTCCCGTTATGACAAACTTCGTCAATTCCTTACAAAGGCCGTTGCTGAGAAATATGCTGCCAATCGTCTGGACAAGGTCTTCTTCTTTACGGGACAAGGCTCTCTAGACGAAAGTAAAGTGGCTGCTATGGATGAAAAACAACAATACTATGAACATTTTCCATGGCTCAAGCAACAGACATCTGAGACCATTCAGTATATGGACTTCAGTCAGCAGCGTTATATCAAGACTGACTTGATGAATGCATTGCAGGCAGTTGATTTGGATTATGCAGTTCTTCATCACCATGGAGACTATGATACCCAGTACTTGAGCAAAGCATGCAAAGAGGTGCCCGATTCAATTGATGTGGATATGCGTGACCTTCATCTTTGTGATTTCAAGAAATATGGTTTTCATCCCAATGCCCGTATTGTCAATTTCGATGCTTGTTATAATGCATCATTTGTTTTCGATGACTGTATAGCCAATGCCTACATTTTTGCTCCAGGCAAGACTGTTGCCTGTGTAGGAGGAACGGTCAATCTGTTGCAGGATAAATGGTATGACCGTATGGTCGGATTGCTGGGACAGGGATGCAATATAGGGCAGGTCAACGCATTTCAGGAGTTTCTGGAGTCACACGTGGTAGGAGATCCTACAGCCCGTTTTGTAAAAGAGAAGAATGTAGGTAAAACTTCAGATGCCATTTGTTATCATCTCGACCAGCGTTATTGGGCAGGAAAGGTCAGTACTTCCGAACTGCTCTCTCTCCTCCAAACCTCTCCGTATGATCAGGTTCGCCTTCAGGCGTTGACTTTATTAGCTCGCTTAGGAGGCAGTGATTTTGTCAAAGGCATCGAAGTGGCTTCTTCCGACCGTTATGAGATGGTGCAACGTTTTGCCATGAATTATCTTCGAGGCAATGGCCACCCTTCTCTGGCAGAGTCGTTGGTAAGAGTTTGGACATCTCCTGTTACCTCTGCCCGTGTGAAGACAGATGCCCGCAGAGCTTTGGAGTATTTTGAAAAAGACATCATGATGAAAGCTTGGAACAAGGTTTGGCCATCTGTGGAATATGTCAACAAAGCGGAAAAGGCGGACTATTTCCTAGCTCAAATCAACAAGTATGCGGGTTATTGGTCAAAGGATATTGACCAGATGCTATCCGATACAGTATCTGACAGGGATTTCCGTTTTACAGCATCCTGTATGCGGATATATTGTCCCCATTTCCGCATTCCCGATATCCTCTCTTATGTAGAGGGCAGTCATAGTGATGCCCGTCGTTTGCCATTGATAGAGGCCATGGGTTGGTATATGTATTCAGAGCAGTCATCAGCCATCGCCCGAACGATGAGGAAGTTGGCTGACGACGCTTCTCAAAGTGCTGAGATACGTTCAGAAGCCTTGAAGACCTATAACAGAATCATGCAGTGTCCTGTTAAAAGGTAAAGTGAAATCAATTGTCGAATAATCAAATCAAATAATGTTTGTATGAAAATACGATTTCTATTCTGTAGTGTATGTCTTGCGACGACTGCAGTATTGTCATTGAATGCCGCCAAGGTATCACGAGGATTTGCCATTGTAGTAGATTCCAAGAGTTATTCGGAAGCTCGGGCAGAAGTAGACAACTATGCCCGTGCTATCGAGGAAGTCAATCGTCTGAAGGTTTATCTTGTTCAAGACAAATGGGGTGTCCCCGATTCTATCCGTGCTGAACTCAAACGTCTGTATAGTTTGAAAAAGCAACCTATTGAAGGTTGTGTGTTATTGGGAGATATTCCTGTTGCGATGATTCGTGATGCCCAGCATCTCACTTCCGCTTTCAAGATGAATCAGAAAGCCGACCCCCGTCAGTCTTCTGTACCATCTGACAGATTCTATGATGATTTCAGTCTGTCGTTCAAATTCTTGAATCGTGACAGTGTCAAACCCTATTACTATTATTCTTTGGAGGCTAATTCTCCTCAGCGCCTGTCCCCAGCCATTTATAGTGGAAGAGTACGTCCGTCAGATTCTGAAGGTGTCAGCAAGTATGAGAAATTGCGCATATTCCTGCGTAAGGCCGTAGAAGAGAAACGTCATCCCCGTCATCTGGACCAGATGCTCTATTTCAGCGGACATGGCTATGTTTCAGGCTCCATTACAGCTCGCATTGATGAGAAACAGGGACTGTATGAACATTTTCCCTGGTTGCACAGACAACGCAATGGTATCGGTTATATTTCCCATGACCAGCAGAATGTGACCAAATACCTGTTGATGAATGAACTCCAGCGTCATGACCTTGACTTTGCTATTCTCCACCATCATGGGGCTCCCGAGATGCAGTATATGGATGGTCTCCCTCCTGTCAATACAGCAAGAGATGCCAAGAAGTTTCTGCAGGCCTATTTGCGTGCCCATCTCCATCATGCAGTGGACGACCAGCATAAGGACCGTGACAGTATTACTGCCAAACTGCTGAAGTTTTTGGATGTTTCTCCTTCTTGGTTGGCTGATGCATACGACAAGGATGTCATGAAGCAGGATTCGATTGATGATGCTGATGAAGACCTTCATGTAGCCGACTTCAAGGCTCATGGGTACAAGCCCAATTGTCGTGTTGTGATGATTGATGCCTGCTTCACAGGTTCCTTCCATTTGGACAGCTACATTGCCGGTGAATATATCTTCGGTCAAGGAAAGACAGTGGCAGTCATTGCCAATTCAGTGAATGTGCTTCAAGACAAATGGAGTGACCGTTATATGGGTCTGATGGGTCTGGGAGCAAGAGTAGGCTTCCTTCCGCGCGTCAGTGAATACCTTGAGTCCCATCTTCTCGGTGATCCTACTTTCTCGTTTGTATCAGAGAAAGAAGGTATTGATGTCAATGAGTTGCTTGCTTCTGAGGGTAGTTCCCAGTGGAAGAAATATTTGAAGGAAACCCAATATCCCGATCTTCAGGGATATGCCATTGAGCGCTTGTCATTGAACAAAGCCATTTCAGCCTCTCAGTTACTTGATATTTTCCGTACCTCACCTTTTGCTCTGGTACGTGTAGAGGCATTGGTGGCATTGGCACGTTATGGCGGTGATGAATTTATAGAAGCCATCAAACTAGGTGTCAATGACAGTTATGAGCTGGTTCAGAGGTTCTCTCTCAATTATCTGGCTCAGAGTGGAGACAACCGTCTTATTCCTTCTTTGATTTCTGTGGCTGTCAGCAACAATACTTCCAAACGATGCAATTTCAGTGCTATGAATGCACTTTCCATGTTTGAAGACAGCCAATTACAGAGCGAATTCAAGCGCCAGTTTGCCAAGGAAGAAGTAGACTATATGGATAAGGAGAAGGTAGGCAAAAGTATTTCCAGAGCCATCCATAGTGCTTCTGATAAATGGGTAGAAGAAATTGGCATAGCCTGCAATCCGGACAGTACCATGAAAAAGAGGAATTTTGCTATTCGTGCCACCCGCAACTATACACCAGGATGGGCTATTCCCCAGTTGATTCAACTGGCTGAGAAGGATGCCGATGTTCAGGTACGCATCTCTGTTTGGGAAAGTCTCGGATGGCGTGTATATTCCTGCTATGTTCCTCAGATTGCTGCTGCTGCTCTACGTGCCAGTAAGACCGACAAGGATGCCAATGTGCGCAACGAGGCATTGAAGACCTACAATCGTGTCACATTCAATGGCTCACGTTCATGGGCTGTAGTTGACAAGTGAATTGTCAGTTCTTTCATAAAAACGACAGAATCAAAACAATGACAAGGATATTGAAACTATTGACTGCCCTCATGCTTTTGCCTGGGGCGGTCATTTATGCTCAGGAATCTGAATTGCCCAAGTCAGTAGACAATTCATTGTTGATGTATTTTCCTCCTGTTATCAATCAGCAGGGAGGTTCCTGTGCGCAGGCCTCAGGCATAGGATATATGTTCACCTATGAAATCAACCGTTTGTTGGGACGTGATGCAAAGGCATCGTCCGACAACCGGTTTGCCTATCTGTTTACTTGGAATTTTGTCAATGAAGGAGGTGACAATGGTGGTTTCGTTGATGAAGGTCTGGGTATTGCCAAGAACTTTGGGGTGATGACCGAACGGGATTTCACTTATGCCTATGTCTATCAGTATCGTTGGGCATCAGGCTTTGAGAAGTATCACAATGCGGCCCGTTATAGAGTGAAGCGAATCAATAAGTTCGATTGTACGACTGACGATGAACTTACTATTATCAAACGATACTTGTATGATCATGGTGATGGGTCTTCTACAGGCGGTCTGGTGACTTTCTCCACGGAGTCTTCAGACTGGAAGATCAACAATTACTATGAAGGCCCGAGTCTTACTGGATACAAGTCGATGCTCACGGCCTTGGCCACTCAAGGAGCCCATGCCCTCACCATTGCCGGATATGATGATACGGTGGAATATGTTGACAATGACGGACAGATTCATTTGGGGGCCTTTATTGTTGTCAATACTTGGGGCACATGGTGGGCTGATAATGGCCGTTTCTATTTGCCCTACTATTTCTTTACCCACAGAAAAGGCTTTTGGGACCAGACTCTGAGTACTACTATGCAAGGCTGTGATGTGTATGTCCATGAACCGAAAATCATGTTCAAACTTCAGTTGGACTATACTTCACGCAATGACTTGCGTCTCACCTATGGTGCAGCTACTGTTCCTTATGCCTTGTCTCCGCAGAATTGGTACAACAGTATCATTCTGTACAATCAGGGAGGTGACCATCCTATGCGTGGCAGTGTATCCAGTGATGATGCCAGTCAGTTGGAAGTAGGTATCGATTATTCGGACCATATTGCCGACAATGAGGCTGTTTATGGCAAGTATTTCTTTAATGTAGTACGAGGCTCTTATGGAACCAAGTTGGGAGAAGGGACAATAGATTATCTTTCGGTGATAGACTATCGTTCAGACCAACCGGTGGAATATGTGTGCCGAGGCATTGCAGGTACCCCTTTGAAGACAGGTAGCAATCAATTTGTAATTTCAGGCCTTTATCCTGGTCATTTTTCGGCAAGCCCAGTGGCTGTCAAAGTCTCAGCGACGGGCCAGCCCGATCCTACTACAACCTATATCGTTCGTACTGCCAATGGTAGGTTCGCCAAGATGCAACTGACAGGCAATGCAGAGAATGTACAGATGAAATATACTATATTGAAGAAATGAAGATACAATACACTTTGACAGAATTGATGTGGCTGTGTGGCATGATGCTGACACTTTCATTGACCTCCTGTTCCGATGACGGTGACGATGGAGGTGGTGTACGTCCAGGAACTGAGGTGCAGTCTGAAGTCATAGACAACAATACTTCTCAATGGACTTATTACTCCTTGGAAAACAACAAGGTAATAGGAACCAGCGTCTTTGGTGACTCCGTGTCAGACCGTAGTTGGTCCGAGCGTACAGATTGGGACATTGCTTTCTGTGGCACATTGATACGTACCAATGGCGGAGACTCCGGCAAAGGGCAGGGAGGAATCCAGATTTCCGACAAACAGTATGCTACAGTTGAAGAGGCTCCTTCTTTCGGTTATGTCACTGATAAGTACGAATAATCTTCTCTGTCAGTTCTTGGGTCTGTATACCGAAGTGTTGCGTCTGGATGAAGGGAATAGCCCATGTGTTGTCATTCTATAGGTGACACGAATATAGAAGGCTGAAAGGGCTGGCATGTTCAGCACAATTGAATGGAATATGAAATACATTACAAGTATTCTACTGGCTCTGTGGCTGATGCTTCCGACATCAGCCAGGCATTTCACGCTGGAGGGACAGTGTCATACCAAGGCTACCATGGCCTATCTGAAGGGAACATCTCCCCATGCATCAGACAGTGCCAAGGTGGTCAATGGAAAGTTCCGTTTTGAAGGAATTGTTGATAGCCTGTTGGTCCGTACCGTCTATACAGATTCTCCGGAGTCTGATGAATTGGTCTTTCTGGCAGATGGAGAGGGAATCCATGTTGATCTTCTCCAATGGACCGTATCAGGTACTCCCGAAAATGATTCTCTCAATATGTATATGGACATGTTGCGCCCATTCAGAAGTCATCTCCATTGTTGTCAGCAGTCCTCCCGTTGTTTCAGAATAAAAGGGGAACCCGTTCCAGATACCTTAAAGGAAAGGATGAGTCAGTGTTATGCTTCTTTTACTGCTGAGCGTAATAGGGTGACGGCATTGTGTTGTAGCCTGCATAGTCAGATGGTATTTCCTATTGTCTTCCTGACAGCTGCCGCCCACTATATGGATAAAGAAGATGCAGTACGTTGGGTGGATGATGGAAAGCCTGCCTATATGAAAGTGCCTTATGCCCGAAGACTTAAACGTATGGCTGCGGGATGGAAATTGCAGATGAAAGGTGAACATTTTCCGGATTTGGAAATGGCAGATCCAGAAGGCCAGACGCATTCACTCAGCGAATATTTGGGCAAAGGGAAATATGTGCTGTTGGATTTCTGGTCTTCCCGTTGTTTGCCCTGTCGCAAGGAGATGCCTTACATCAAGACAGCCTATGAGAAATACAGAGACCGAGGTTTTGATGTGGTAGGTATTTCATTGGATACAGATAAGACGGCGTGGACAGCAGCGATAAGGAAAATGAACCTTCCCTGGCATCATCTCAGTGATTTGAAGGCATGGAAGGGACAAGCAGCCATGACCTATAGTATTCAGCCCATTCCCTTTACATTGTTATATGGGCCTGATGGTAAAGTGATAGCCCGTGAATTGAGAGGTGAGGCATTGGAAAATACTTTGAAGGAGTTGTTCCGTTAGCCTTTTGCCCGTATGGGAACAATCATCTGGGATTATTTTGTCCGTTGTCAAAAATCCTGGCATTGATTACCTTTTGAGCCGTGAAAAATGTGTAAGTTTGCATGAGTAATCTGAAGGAGGAAAATTTCGTTTCAGAACAGCAGGAAATTATCGCATCAGCATTCAGTACGATTCTGCTACTGGCAGGTTGGGTTGAGATGGTTTCCATTTGGTAGACAGTGCTGTAGAGGAAAGGATGGCATTTCTTTGCCAGATTACATATAATGCATATCAATACATCAATTATATCAATCATGAAGAGAATCAACTGTTTTATTCCGTTCCAGAGTGCAGGACAGGTGAGTGTCACAATACGGAATCTAAAGAAAGAGAACGAAGTCAACAAGATTTTCCTTTTGAAGACCGAAGAGTCCTCAGACGAACAAGTAGAGGGATGTGAGGTTATCTCTGTCCAGTCTCTGAAGAGTACGGATTGCATCAAGAAGATAGCTGCTGTCAGTGATGCTGACTATTCTCTGATTTATACTAAGTTCACCGAACTGAGTTTTGGACTGTTTGCGATAGAACGTTTTCTGAATATTGCCGATGATACATCGGCTGCCATGGTCTATGCTGACCATTTCAATGAAGCTGGCGGCGTGCGTACAGAAGCTCCCGTTATTGACTACCAATTGGGTGCTTTGCGTGATGATTTTGATTTCGGTTCCGTTTTGCTCTACAGAAGTGATGCCATCAAGGAAGCCGTTTCCCGTATGGATACAGCCTATCAATATGGTGGTCTGTATGACCTTCGTCTCAAGGTGTCCCAGAAAGGGGCATTGGAGCATATCAATGAATACCTCTATTATGAAATAGAGACTGACAATCGCAAGTCGGGTGAAAAGATTTTCGATTATGTAGATCCCAAGAACCGTGCGGTCCAGATAGAAATGGAGCAGGTATGTACCCGTCATCTTAAAGATGTTGGCGGCTTCCTGGAGCCTCAATTCAAACACATTGCTTTTGATGCTGACGACTTTGAGTATGAGGCCTCGGTAGTAATTCCCTGCAAGAACAGGGTGCGTACTATCGGAGATGCCATTGCATCAGCGCTCAATCAGAAGACTACCTGCAAGTACAATGTCATTGTAGTAGACGACAACTCTACCGATGGTTCTGTTGATGTTATCAAGAAGTTTACCGACAATCCGCGTTTGGTCTATATTGCCCAAGATACATCCTATCATGCTATCGGAGGCAACTGGAATGTAGCCCTTCATCATCCCAAGTGTGGTAAGTTTGCCATCCAGTTGGATTCAGATGATGTATATGCTGATGAGAATACGGTCCAGAAGTTTGTGGATGCTTTCTATGCCCAGAATTGTGCCATGGTTGTAGGTACTTACCGTATGACCAATTTCCAAATGGAAACCATCCCTCCTGGCATCATTGACCACAAGGAATGGACTCCCGATAATGGTCGTAACAATGCGCTTCGTATCAATGGACTAGGGGCACCCCGTGGCTTCTATGTTCCCATGTTGCGTTCCATCAATTTCCCTACTACCAAGTATGGAGAAGATTATGCAGTAGGTCTTCGTGTCAGCCGTGAATATCAGATTGGCCGTATTTATGAAGTGGTATACAATTGCCGTCGCTGGGATGATAATTCAGATGCCAATTGTGATATCGTGAAAATGAATGCCAACAATCTCTATAAGGACCGTTTGAGAACCTGGGAATTGAAGGCACGCATCGCCATGAACAAGAAGAAGTAGGTCAGTCTTCCTATCAGATATCTTTAAGTCCCTCTATTGTACAAAGTGCGATAGAGGGACTTGTATTACCAACAGATTATGAGTCTGTTGTGCACCCACTTGTTACAAATAAGGTGCTACCTCGGAGATCCTTGACATCGAGTTTGTGTTTTATTGCTCTCCGCTATTCCTCTTGAGAGTACCACTTATTGGCCGAAGCTCTTTCCGATCAGACTTTGAGTTTGTGCTTTATTCAACCCAACTCCCCTTCATCGAAAAGAATCGGTTGATAGAGATACTTCTGATATAGCACCAGTTTTGCCAGTATGTCATTACAAGTTTTACTCCCGTTTTCCCATGAAGGAGATACACTCAGCATGGTCCTTGTATTTATTTCGTTCCAGGGTAACCATCTGTGAGCACACGCATTGCCCCTTGAGAGGATTTCTCCATACCTTTTAAGGAAGCAGGGAAGATAATATTTCTCAAATTTTGTCTCCTTTCCACGAAAATATGACACCCTCTAACAATGAAGTTGATTGAATGGTTCAAGTATTCACGGTGCTCAGCAAAAGAATCGTCGCTGCTAAGTAAAAGAATCGTCGCTGCTAAGTAAAAGAGTCGTCGGTGCTAAGCAAAAGAATCGGCGATGCTAAAAGGAAGCAGTCAATATACTCTCAGAAATCACTTAACTGCTATGCATCGGGAGGCAGTAATACGGGACCAAAACATAGTAAAATCATAGTTTTTCCACTTGGGTTTCGTGAAGTTTTCTCTCTGTTGCCTTTCTGTCTCTGTGGATTCATCCGGAGCAACACCATGGAGTTGGGAGGATTTGGAAAAGATACTTGAAATTCCGATAAGATTCATTATCTTTTTGAGGACTCCTGTGAGTTGATGAGCCATCCATGGCAAGGGAAAGGATGAACTGAGCATGCCGATATACCCCAATTGCCACCATGTATGGATAGAGTCATTCCATACAATCCCCACTCATTTTTTTACTGAGCTGTTATTGGTTGAAACAAGCCCTCTAAACGAAGATTTTTATCCCGAAAAGACAACTTACAATATGAAAAGTTGTGATATACAATAGTACATGATTTTTGCAACAGTATTGATGTCAAACAGATGAAACCTTATAGGAGACAATCTCTCGGGACACTATTGCTCGGATATCAATGTCTATAATTTGCCCCATATTATTGGTGGCAGCACTTTTGCTGCCACCAATGATATGAAAATTAATTCAGGCACGAACTCTATTATTTCGTGGTTATGGAAAGTCTGTTTTATTTGGTATCTACAAAGACAAGTCCTGCAGGATATACATGTTTGCCGTTTTCGTATTTGAGCACCATGTGTGGACAATTCTGAAATTGTACGTAAATCTTACTCACAAAAACATCCTTCAGTTTTGCATTTAATTTTACGTTTTTCAGATTCGCGCATGAGCCTATACTTCCGAATTCATCAAATTCCATCACGTGCGAGAGGTCGAGGCTCACTACTCCACTGCCGTTAAAAACGTCACCGCCAAGCTTGGTTACACTGGTAGGAATAGTAACATTTGTGAGTTTAGTGCAGTTATTGAATGTATTTTGGGGGAGTTCCTTAATATTCTTTGGGAGTGTGACACTTGTGAGATTGCTGCAGCGGTCAAACATTCCTTCACCCATTTTTCCTACAAATTTGGGAAGGGTGATGCTTTGAAGAGCGGTGCACCCTGGGAAGCAGCCTCCCATCACACTTATCTCATCTCCCTCGAAGACTACCTTCTTGAGATTTGTGCATTCAGCAAAGGCGGTGCCACTAATAGTTTTCACCGATGCCGGAATCACAATCTCGCTGATGCTTGACCGCATGAATGTGCGGACAGCTATTTCTTTTAATGTCGCTGGCAATTTGATTGAATTGATATTCTTACCAGAGAAAAGACCTGCACGTGTATACTCAACAGGGAATTGTTTGCCCTTGTATTTGATGTAGTCTGGCATGACCACATCTTTACCTCTGACAGCCATTTCTGCAACCTTAGAAGCAAATGCAGAACCTTGTTGTAAGTGTATGATATAGGTGATGCCATCAATCTCAATGTGTGCTCCGGTTGTTCCCTCACGCAGGATAGTTCCGTTCTGAAAGGAAGAGGAGGTGGAGACAGTTGACTTCTTTTTCTCCTGTATCACAGTGAGCTTCGCTATATGAGCATTATCAAAGCCTCCGTGTTGCTCGATATATTTCACGGTTTCCTCTTTGAGATACTCCTTGAGTGGCGCAATTGACGAACGTATCGTTTTTTTGTAGGTATCATTCTTCAATACTTTACATAGCATGTCTTTTGCGTCGTTCATCAAGACATTATAGTCCAAACCATCATCGTTATTGAGAGACTCATAATAATCCATTAATAAATTATATCTTTCTACCATGTTGTCCAATGCGGCATAACGAGCTTCCAATTCACGTTGCATGTTAAAGTATGCAGAGGCAGCAGGGGCATTCGCGGAGATATATTTGGTTTCTATACACTCATGAAGCATCTTAAACGCTTTTACAAGACTGGCGTTGTCGTACTCATTCTCGTTCGGACGAGCATCCATCCAGTTCGGCTGCTTGGCCATTTCGTACGGAGGCTTGGAGAGTTTATGCGGCTTTGTGCCCCAGATTGGATCACAAGGGTATCCAATGGGTGCAAATAGTGCCGTATGGTCCTTCGGGAACGGGAGAGTATGGGAATCGAAGGACTGAGAATTATTGCCTGATGAAGTTTTATCAATTGGCTTACCATTAGTTGGCTTGTTCTTAGTTGCTTGTGGTTTTACTTCCTGCTTACCTCTTTGTACTATTCTCTGTGTTGATTTTTGTAGTACTTTTTGAGAAGCTTTATTGGCAACTCCCTTTACTCTATTCAATAATGACTGACCAGATGTGTCTGAAGTACTAGCCAAAAGGCCCATCAAACAGATTAAAAAAACATGAAATCTCATACGTAAAATATTAAAATGCAATATTATTTTCTTATAAATGAAAGAATTATTTTGTTTCGTTTGCAAATATAATGGTTTTCTTTCTGCGATACAAAAGAGAGAATGATTTTTTTGTGATAATACTTGTGGCATTGCTGAAAAATTCGGAATTTTGTGTGGTGACCACAGCTCTTGTACTTTTAGCTTGTCTCTAATTGCGTTTCTACCGTGGTGGTGAGACTGTCTGGAAGTAGAAATTTTTCAATATCCCGAGACTTATGGAAATTTCAGCGAAACCCAATAGAATCTGTTCCCTGCTGGGTATCAAGTATCCAGTGATAGCAGGAGGTATGGTGTGGTGTAGCGGATGGCGGTTGGCTTCAGCTGTTAGCCATGCAGGAGGGTTAGGATTGCTGGGAGCGGGAAGTATGCATCCCGACACATTGGAGGAGCATATCCTGAAGATGAAAGAAACCACTTCCCTTCCATGGGGAGTCAATTTGCCTTTGATGTATCCTGAGATGGACAGGGCCATAAAGTTGTTGGTGCGTCATCATGTAAACATAGTGTTTACTTCGGCCGGTAGTCCAGATAAGTACACATCCCTCTTTCATGACCATGGTATCAAGGTGGTACATGTAGTTTCCAATACCCGTTTTGCTTGCAAATGCCAGCAGGCGGGGGTAGATGCTATAGTAGCCGAAGGGGTTGAAGCCGGAGGGCACAATGGCCGTGACGAACTCACTACCATGACGCTGGTGCCTCAGGTGAGGAAGGCAGTAGACTTGCCAGTTATTGCGGCAGGAGGTATTGCTTCAGGTCAGGCTCTTCTTGCCGCAATGGCTTTGGGTGCAGAGGGCGTTCAGATAGGTACACTGTTTGCCTTGAGTCAGGAAAGTTCTGCTTCTCAGGCATTCAAGGACTACTGTCTGTCACTTCCGGATACGGGTACATTACTTACATTACGCAAACTGTCTCCTACGCGTATGGCACGCAATCCCTTGTCTGTGCAGTTGCAGGAAGCTGAAACTCATGGTGCAGATGCTGCTCTCTTACAACAGATCTTGGGTGAAAAGGCTAGCAAGAGAGGTATATTTGAAGGCGATTTGGAGCATGGCGAACTAGTTGTCGGTCAGATAGCATCAGCCTGTGGTCCTTTGCGTACGGTAGCAGAAATCATGAAGAATCTTCTCTTAGAATATTCCCAGGCACGAAGTCGTATTCAATCCTTATAATATATTTACATTATGATTGACGAAATACTAAAATTCAATAGAAAATTCGTTGAAGAAGAGCGTTATGCTCCTTATCTTACTACCAAATATCCCGATAAGAAGATAGCCATTGTGTCTTGTATGGATACACGTCTTACAGAATTGCTCATGGCTGCATTGGGATTGAAAAATGGTGATGTGAAACTCATCAAGAATGCAGGTGGACTTATTTGTTCGCCATTTGACAGTACAGTAAGAAGTTTGTTGGTAGGTGTGTATGAATTGGGTGTGGAAGAAATCATGCTCATAGGTCATACTGATTGCGGAGCCCAGCATCTGGATGCCGATGAGATGATAGAAATGATGCTCGCCAAAGGTATTTCGCAGGACCATATTGACATGATGAAGTATTGTGGTATTGATTTTCATTCGTGGCTAAGTGGCTTTGAGAGCCCTGAGAAAGCTGTACGCTCTTCTGTGGAATTGGTCCGTCATCATCCTTTGATGCCTGATTATATCAAGGTACGAGGATTTATCATCAATTCGCAGACGGGAGAGTTGGTAGAAGTACAGGTATAAATAAAGATTATTCCAACCGAAACCATCATTCCTGATAGGATTTATAGTTCTTTATAAGATTGTCAAGGCCATAGTAGTCCTCGTCCAATCCAAGAAAAAGGTAAAGGTGGCTGACGACGACAAACGGTAAACTAAGCATTTGCTAATGCATGAAAGAAATGACCGGCAGACATACAGAAGTCTGTCGGTCATTTCTTGGATAGGATATGGGTTCCCGATAGGAAAGGGAAACAGGGCCAGATGGCTTTATTTGATACCGTATTTCTTCAAAATATTCAGAACATCCTTTTCGATGCTCTGTTCCCAAAGGGTATATCCGTAGTTGTCTGGATGTACGCCGTCTACAGAAGCATCGTGAGTGGCAGAGGTGGCATTGGGATGAATGAAGTAAACATCCTTGTATTTTTTGACAGCCTCTTTCATCATTTTCTCGGCCATGTCAATCTTGTCCTGTTCATGTTTGTCCTTTGACAGCGAGAAGTTGCGGCTTTCTCGTCTGATTGTCTGCTGGAAAATAAGAGGTTTGCCAGGGTGGGCTTTCTGTAATTTTTCAATGAAAGGGAAGAGACGTTCTTTAATCATGGCAGCATCAGGATTAGAGAAAGAGTCAAATATGAAAGCATCTGCTTCAACGGCACATAGTACATCGCAGAAATATGTTTGCAGTTTGCAGTTGCCGCTACATCCCAAACTGAGCAACTGGATACCTGTATTGCGAGTAAATTGGGCAGGATAGGTCATACCGCAACGTGAAGTGCTTGAACCATGTGTATAACTGGAGCCGAAGATAGCCACACGATGACGGAACGGTGTGGGCAAAGCCTTGATGCTGGCACCCTCTTCAATGCCAATCTGTACAGAACGCACCTCGCTGTACAAGGGCAGGTAGAGCATACATTCCTTTTCGGAATTGTCCATGTCTTTGATAAGTACCAGATTCTTGGCTAGATTTTTGTCGCTATTGACTCCTGATGCAGCCAGCAACCATTTGCCGTCTTTCTTGATGTAGAGGTCATAGCCACGTGCTGCCTGGCCGTTGGTATTGGTAGGAAACTGTGTGGTACCATAAATGGTTTTTACTGAAACAGTGGTGGAATTGGTTTTGAACAGACAGGCCATACCACTTGATTCCCTTACTTGAAGATTTTCTCCGGTGGTGAAACCTTTGAAGCGGATGGTATCCACACGGTGATAGGGATTAGGGTTGTCGTTGAAGAGGCGGCCTATCATGGTAAGGTCATTAGCCTCTTTGAAGACATACTTGACATTCTTGGCAGTCTGTGCATAGGTGAAAAGGACACTGAGGCACAGCAAAAGAGAAAACACTAACTTTTTCATAGGTTGATTTTTGAAATGATTATCAATGTTGCAAAATTAAAGCTTTCTGTTGGAATCCCCTTCCTTTTCTTCCAGTAAAAAATATCCAGGCGTTATAAGTGCATAGAAAGAGAATGTTGTGTAAATTTGCAAACAATAATTCATTGCATATAAGTTTTTTTCTGATATGAAGAAATCATTATTTATCCTCGCCCTTCTGTTGTCGGCTACATTTTTCAGTGCTTATGCTAAGAAGGAGTCAGTCTGTTCTGCTCTCCAAGGTAAGAATATTTCTATTCTGGGAGATTCTTACTCCACCTTTATCGGTTGGATACCTCAAGGATATGCCGTGTGGTACAACCCTACTTCTAACAAGACAGATGTCCATCAGGTAGAAGATACATGGTGGTGGCAACTATGTGACAAGACAGATTGCACACTGCTTGTCAATAGTAGCTATAGTGGTTCTACCATAGGAAATACAGGTTATAAAGGTGCAGATGCTACCCATTCCTCGTTTATAACCCGAATGAAAAAAGATATGGGGCAGGAGCGAGTGTTGCAGGCTAAACCACAGATTATTTTTGTCTTCGGAGGTACCAATGATTGTTGGGCAAATGCACCTTTGGGCAAACCACAGTATGATAATTGGAGCACTGACGATTTGTATCAGACCTTTCCTGCCAGTTGTTATATGTTCCATTATCTGAAGAAGTGGAACCCAGGCTGTCGCATTGTGTTTTTGTCTAATAGTGAGCTCAAGGAAGAGTTTTACACAGGTATGAAAGAGATTTGCGATTATTATCAAGTGGAATATCTCCCATTGAAAGACATTGGTAAGCAGTCTAGACATCCTAATATAGAAGGCATGAAAAGCATCTGCAATCAGATTATTCGTTTCCTCAACAGGAAGTAGTAACTTGTCCGTCCTTTCGAACGGATTTAATGTTCTGGATAGAGATTTCTCCAGGAGTCGTGTTATAATACAATAAAAAAGTTCCTGTTTTCTTGGCGGAATCATGAAATTGCATTACCTTTGCACCCGAATTGAGCGCTCTAGATAAGTTATATCATACTTTAGAGCCATGGAGAGATGGTAGAGTGGTCGATTACAGCGGTCTTGAAAACCGCCGTACCGAGAGGTACCGGGGGTTCGAATCCCTCTCTCTCCGCCAAGAGTTCAATGAGTAACATCGTTGGACTCTTTTTTTGCGTTCTGATCAATCGATCTTCTTTAATGGCTTGGACTGTGAGAAATGGCATAATTATCTGATATTCAACCATTATGAATATATCACAACGTTCTACATATTGAGATAGTCGCCTGTAGCCCTCGCCAATGGTTGTAATTGGCAGAATATACAGAATTTGTAAGAATCAAATTAGCCTCCCTTGCGATCGAAGATTGCAAGGGAGGCTTTATTATGGTATTATGAATTTTCTTCTTCCTTTAGGACATCATTTACCTTTTTGACTTTCTCGTAAAGTTTGTCAGGAAGTACCTTTGCATAGGTGGATTCCGTTATCTTTGAATTGGAATGACCGAGACACTTTGATACTGAGACCATGTCCATGCCAGCGTTCAATAAGATTGTTGCCCATGTATGTCTAGCTAAATGCGAGTGCAGACTTTTGTTGATTCCGCATATATCACCTATCTCTTTCAGATAGGCATTATATTTGACGTTGCTCATGTGGGGCAGCTTGTAATTATACTTGTCTAGTATTTCTAAATCTATAGGCAATAGTGGTATCGTTGCAACAACATTGGTCTTATGACGTTTCTTGATTATCCATTTATTGCCAGACTCATCAATGTGAAAATCATTATTGTTGAGTGACATCAAATCA
>JALERS010000022.1 GCA_022763905.1 Prevotellaceae bacterium
ATAATAAAAGTGTACATGGGTTTCGAAAACAATTGTATTACCATGCAAATATACCCTTTTTCTGATGTATATATAATATGGTATAGGGATTTTTTGAGAGGGAGAATATTTTTTTAACCCTAAATCGGTCATTAGGGTTCTGATGATTATGTGTGCTCTCTTTTTCAGTTTACCACCTAACTTTCGAAGGCGTAGCGGGCTACGGCGGGAGAAGACGGGCAGTAAACAGGAGAGTGTGGTAAACACAGAATACAGCTGGATAAGCAAGGGAAACAATCTCGGTCTAATGACCGATTGGGGGGTTAACAATATCTTCCTGCTGTAGTGTGAATGAAGTAGGCGATGCGCTTCGGGGATGTGTGTGAGCTCTATGCCCTCAGCGGTGGAGGTAGATAGTTTGAGGATAAGAACTCATGGATCCAAAGATGCCCCATCCGTTCCTGACATTGGTATAGATGCTGACAGGACTGGCAAAGACATCGTCGCTGCTCCGCTCATAGATTTGCATGGATTTCAGATAGAGATACAGGTCTTTGCTGATGGATTGGAGCTCGAGGATGATGCGCTTGTTCATGCCTCGCCTCATCCGTGTATCCAATGTGAAGGTATGGTCGGTTCCGTCAAACAGATGGTCGTCAAATACATTCGTCATATAGGGTTCCCATCCTCCATCGTCTTTAGCCAGTTGGCCATCATGGAAGATGATGTCGGGAGAAGTGAAAGTGTCGTCATAAGAATATTGGTATCCGATAATGGTGGTACCGACTATTTTGGGTATGTCTCCTACACTTCTTACCTTCAGCCGGTAGTAATTGTCATAGAAGGCGGAATCATGGAATGAGAATGTCAGTGTGATGAGCGAATCCATTCCGAATACGTCTGTTTGACCGCCCTCCACCAACTTTCTGTCTTCTTGGTTTACAGCTTCATTATATCTTACTGTGTAATGGAAATATTTTGTATTGGTGGGTTCCTCTACATAGGTTTCTGCTGTAGCAGTCATGTAACCTTCTTTGGCAACTATCAGGGAAAGCCGGTCATGCAGACGAGGGGTATAGTCACAGCGATAGGAGTGTGTGGAGTCATTGAATGTCATGAGTATTTCCTGTTCACCATTGACCTTAAGTCGTACATTGGCATCATTTATAGCGAGTTTTTTTCTATAGTATTCTTTTGCCTTGTCAGTGAATTCGTTAAGTGAGAGATACTGCATGAAACTTATGGAACTGTTGATTGGCAGTGAATGGGATACATAGATTTCCATCTCCTGTTGGGGGAAAGCCAGAGCAAAGATGCAGAGTTTCTTACTATCCTCTTGGGGAAAATCCAGCTCCTTTTCACAACTGTTGAAAAAGAAAATGCCGATAAAGATGAGAATCAGATACCTGAAGTTCATATTCTTCTAGAATTTGTGGGAAAGGACAACAGACGGCATGAAGGGAAAAGGACAGAGACCTTTCAGAACATATTTGTCATTCCTGTATCCCAGGTAGATGCTACTGATATTCATACGGTTGTAAATATTGTAGAAATCCAGTGCAATGCTTGAGGTGCCCCACTTGTTGTGGAAAGAGAAACTGAAGTTGATGTCCAAATGATGGATGGCGGGAAGGAGATAATTGTTCCTGCCGTCATAGGTTGTTACGGGCGTAATCAAACGGTCCTGGTTCCATAGAGTGTGGAGGATATTTTCAATGTGGGAAGTCCAGGTCTGTGCAGAGTAAGTACCGTAATATTTCTTCAGCGGATTACTTTCATCTAATTGTCCGGCAAAGTAGGTACTGGTGGGTAATGTTCCTCTTCTTCCAGACTGGTAGGTCCAAGTGGCAGAGATATTAAAATGAGAGTAGGGGGTGACAGGGATTTCTCTGGACATATTGACAGTCAGATGATGTCGTCTGTCTGCATTGGCATAGTAGGGATTCCCTGCATTGATGAGTTGCCCTTCCTTGTTGAAGGTGCGAAGTGACCTGCTCCAGGTGTAACTGATCCATCCTGTGTTCTTTCCACGTTTCTTCTCCAACAGTATTTCCCATCCGTAGGATTTACCTTTGCCCGTAGCCACTAGGTCTTTCCAGTTACCTGTGCCTTGAGTATAGGAGGAACCGTCTTTGTAATCCAGCAGATGGTTCATGTCTTTATAATATGTTTCTATGGTGGCAGAGAGTGAGGGAGATATGTCCCAGCATATGCCTGCAGCATAATTATTGCTTTTCATGACTGGAATGGAGCGGGTGACGGGAACCCATATTTCATTAGACATGACGAGACTGTTGCTGGATAGTCTGTGGATGGCCTGACTCATGCGGGCATAGGATGCCTTAATGGACAGATGGTCAGACAATAGATAACTAGTGGACCATCTGGGTTCCAAAGACAAACTGGTTTTCTTGTCTGCATGATAAGCATTCAGGCGGATACCTATATTGCTGCATAGGGCAGAAGTCAGTCTTATTTCGTCTTCGGCATAGATGCTGCCAGTTTGGATATGGATTGTTTGGTCAGGATGGTTGGATATGGTGGCTGTGTGTTCCAAATATTCTGGATTCAATTCAATTCCAGTGTCGTTGCTGTTCATTTCAAAGTTAAACTTTTTGGAATAGAGATACCGTTCAATGTTTGTGTGAGGATTCATTAGCAGGATGGATAGTTTCGCTCCACTCCTGATAGTGCTGTTGTCAGAAAGATGGTAGGTGAGGTCAGATGTGAGTGCAATGTTTTGTATCTTGGAAGTGTATGTTACAGTAGAATGTGAATAGGTATAACCGAAAGGTCTGTCAGATGTATTTCTGTACAAGTCCAGCATTTCGTTTTCTAACATGCTCTCATTCGTAATCGTTTTATTGTACTTGCTGTAGCTGACATTGACATTGGAGTGCAACTTCTTGTTCCAATGGGCTGTCCAATACAGACTTCCCAACAGGTTGGTCCAATCAGAACAAGTACTGCTTTCTTTAGTTTCCGTGAATTTGCATCGGTCCTTGATGAAGTAGTCTGGGTCGTCTAGAGTGTTGGAAATGATCGTGCTGGACTCTGGTTGGTCCTCGTCTTTATCTGTTCACCAATAGGCAACAACTGTAAGAGAGTGACTGTCATTGATACGATGTGTAATCTTTCCCGTCACATCTGCATATTTCATTTTGTTGTAAGGCTGAAGAGCATCAGGTTGGTCATAAACTTTCTTGAGGACGGGCCGGGCAATAAGATTGAAATAAGATATTCTTCCACCCAGGTTGAAGGAAGTGTGGTTCTTCCAAAGAGGTCCTTCCAGCTGAATCCTTCCTGCCATGGCATCGAAACTGACGTTTCCATGGTAATGTTCAAAATCTCCCGGTTTCAGCCCGAAATCGATGACACTTGACAAACGGGAACCATATCTGGCGGGGAACGCTGCCTTGTACAGATTGACGCGTTGTATCATGTCGGGATGGATGGCTCCAACAAATCCCCTCATATGCTCCGCATTGTAGATAGGGGAACCATCCAAAGTGATGTAGTTTTGGTCGTAGTCTCCTCCTCGGACATAGATGCCGGCACTGCCATCTATAGCTGTCTGGATGCCTGGCATAGTCTGAAGGGCTTTCATAACATCTGCATCTCCGAAGAAAACAGGAATTTGTAATAATTCTTTCTGTCCCATGGAGACAGTGCTCATCTGTGGTGATTTCAGACCTATATCATTCTTTTTTCCATAGACTATAATCTTCTTCAGGTCAATCTGTCTGACTGTCATTGTTGAATCATTGCCGCAAACTGATGTGTCAGGCGGGTACTCTCTTCTGGCATGGCTGTACACGATAGTTCCGCAAATTGCCGTAATGGCTATGTAGAAAGAATACTTGTTCATTGTTCCGGTTCCCAGAAAGTTCGGATACAAGTGTTCATTCTGTCAAGACTGTCGGGAATGTCTCCTCTATAACTGGTTCTGGAGTCTACGACCATCCTCTTGGGTTCCCTTTTCAGATCCAATGCGACAATCCAATAGATTTCGTCATACGAGGTGCTATTGTATATGCTTCTGAATACTTCAAATCTCTTGCCAGAAATGTCAATCACCCGATTGTATTGTTTGTTATAGCTGACTTGACTATTGGGAAGTATATAATTGAAAATCGAAACATCTTCTTCTTTTAAGGTGTCAGAGATGTGTGAATTGTCATATAGAATAGATGTCTTTCTTTTCCATACATATTGGGACATGGCGAAATCCAAATCTTTCCGGCTAAATTCTGTATTGGCTTTTAGATACAGGCCGCAAGCACCGAATATTTCGTTGGGTTTGTCTTGTGGACGGGTAATGATGACTTCAGGTTTCTCTTCTTTCTCATTCCCTTTGTTATCATCATCATCGTTATTGTCGTCATGGCAAGCGCAGAGGGATAGACTTAAAAGAACCAATAATAAATAGAAAGGTAATCTGAGTGCTTTCATGGTGGTATGAAATGAAAAGATTATTGAACGTTAATGATAATACTGCTTCTAGCAATCAGTTCGTTGAATTTATTATAATGCAACATATAAACCTCATATTGTTTGGAACGATAAAAGGTGGCTGTAAATCCTTCTAAATGGGAGGATTCTATTTCTGCCCAACCTTCATCAATTGCATTTATTTCATGGGTATCTTCAATGTAACACTCGACACGTTTCGTCCATTTTGATATGTTGAAGTTTAATTCTGAAGTGAATGAAATAGACTCGTTTTTATTGACTATCTCACCCATTGAATTATTCAGTTCTGCATCAGCTACATTAGGAACGATAGTATGTTTAAAATATCTGTAGGTTGTACCATATGAGGGTGGAACTTCTGTTGGCAGATGTCTCACCAATGGCCATGAACCCCATTTTGATTCATAGTAGCCATCAATATGCGAGAAAACTGCTGAATGTGTAATATGATTATCGTTTAAAATGTTAGAGTCATAGTAAACAATTTTGTCAGCCAAATAATTTGAGGTTGTTTCGATATAGACGTCATTGGTCCAATATTTAGAGACGTTAGCTGTATTGTCCGTACGCAGGAGATTCATCCAAAATAGCGATGTTGCTCCCTCTCTTGTACAATGTACTTTGCTCCTATCATGGGATCATCATATGCATTGCAGATAACATTAAGCGGGTGCTTGGCACATAATGCTACCAATTGGTCAGTAGACAACTGATGTAAAATACTGTCAGGTATCTGGCTCATTTGCATTTTTTTGTCGAATGATGTGGCATTTTTCCATGGGTCGGAGTTATATATTCCATCAAAAGAAAATTGACTTTTAATTGTATGCATATTATCAATACTATTA
>JALERS010000027.1 GCA_022763905.1 Prevotellaceae bacterium
GATATCTGACTACTGATGCGGTCATAGTAGTTATAATCCTATTCCATCTAGACATCTTGTGACCCCGTCATCCAGTATCCTTTTCAGTACCAGTTGACTGATACTCGAGTACCAGTTAGCTGGTACTGGAGTATCTTATAACTGGTACCGCCTTAGATACTAATTGACTTGTAGTTTAACGGAAAAGGTTGACTACTTTGAGTCTTATTTGTAAAGTCAGTTGACTGGGTTAATAATTAGTTTTACTATTGGTTGACTAGTTTGTTAAGGTATCCAGTTGATGGCATTGATATCTCTTTCCTTTAAGAGAAAAAACAGCAGAAAGGCTCAAGAAAAAGAATCCTCCCCAACTCGTACACCCATAGGGAATCGAACCCTAATCTGAAGAACCGGAATCTTCCATTCTATCCATTGAACTATGGGTGCAAAAAGAGTAGAATAACAGGAAGAGTCTATTGTTATTCCGTCTGCAAAGATAGCAAAAACAATCAGTTCATACAACAGCATCTTCGTTTTTATCCTAATATTGGCATTATTGTCATCAAAATTCCCACATTAAGGAAACAACGTAAAATATCTATATCAAAATATTGATTAATACATTAAAAATAATTAGATTTGTGATGTGTTTTTCATAGTATTAGATTTAAGGTTAACAAGCCCTGCATATTTGTTGAGAAACAAGTTGCAGGGTTTTACATGTATACCTTGAGTAAGGAAGTTAAGGGTACTTAATCTCATCGGAAAAACAAGTATCTTTTTCGAATCCTCCCAAGTCTACTGTGTTGCTCCAGATGAATCCACAGACAGGAAGGCAACAGAGAGAAAACCTCACGAAACCCAAGTGGAAAAACTATGATTTGACTATGCTTTGGTCACATATTACTACCTTCCACGGCATAGCAGTTAAATGATTTCTGAAAGTATATTGACTGCTTCCTCTTAGCACCGACGATTCTTTTGCTGAGAACCGACGATTCTTTTGCTGAGCACCATGAATACTTGGGCCAGATAGGTAGCAAACGAAAAAAAACAAGCGTACTCATCGCTTACGCATAGGAGGCCACGGCATCGCTATCGGTGTCTTGTGAATCCTTGAGAAACAATTGTTTTGGCGAATTTGGTCCAGTATCCCTTTTAGGGTCAGTCAACGGGTACCTGCAGTTTCAATAGATAGATTTTTCTAGAGATAATCCGCCTACATGCAAGCAGTCCCTATATATAAATAGGTAGAAACAAACCTGTCTGCCTGCTTTTTGTCATCAAGGTGTATCAGAGGCAAAACTGGGTGTAAACATTCTATTCGGAGTCAAGTAACTGATTATTGAAAGAGTACCCCATTCATTTCCTTGCGATTCGTTTTTTCTTCGAAAAAATCAAAAATGTCAGAAAAAAGCCTTGTGGTATAAACATGGATGCATAATTTTGCAGAAAAATAAGCATATTATGATACGATTATTCTCCTCAAAAGCCTTCATTGCCTTATTTGTTTCAGTTTTGTCATTGACCTTCCAGTCATGTGAAGATGAGTCAATCGCCTATACCCTTGAAGGAACATGGAAAGGCAATATGTATGTCACCCATCAGTACAACAACCGTGTATATTCATCCACCTACACCGTCATCAATTTTCAACGCAACCCTTTCCGTTATACCTCAGGTGACGGATATTGGATTGACTATTATTCCAATGCTCCCTGGGACTACATAGCCAACCATATTTCATGGAATGTCAGAGACCGTGTCATCACCATCAATTTCCTGGAAGAGCGCACCTATATTGAAATCTACGATTACCGTTTGAGCGACCGTCGCTTCAAGGGCGTTATCTATGATGGAAATAGTCGCATCAATTTCTCTCTGACGCATACTGATTCCCCCAATTGGGACAGTTATTATTATGGATGGAATGACTGGTATTATTCCAAGTCCTACCAGGGCACTGGCAGTCAGACACTACCCCGACGTGCCTTTCATAAGGCTGAATAAGCAATCCTCAAGAAACCGTTATATAGATGAAATTTTCAGTATCCTATTGTAAGACCATCCTCTCTATATGTGCTCTCCTGTCATTTATCAACAGTTGGGGATGGGGACAGAAAGGCCATGATGTAACATGCGCCATTGCAGAGCATCATCTCACCGAAAAGACCCGAGCAGCAGTTCTTGACTTACTTGAAGGAAAAAGTCTCGTTTACTGGTCCAATTGGTTGGACAATGCCAGTCATACCCCCGAATACGGCTATAGCCGTACATGGCATTACAAGAATATAGACGACGGACAGGAATACGAAGAAGCCCCCATCAATCCCTCTGGTGATGTTGTAGTAGCCATCCGAGATCAAGTCAAGACATTAGGCAAGTCCTATAAGAAGAAGAACGACAAGCAGATCTTGGCACTCAAGATGCTGATTCATCTGGTAGGCGACCTCCACCAGCCCATGCATTTGGGACGTCTGTCTGACAAGGGAGGCAATTATCACAAAATCACCTTCTTCACTACCGAAACCAATCTGCATAGCCTGTGGGACAGCTATCTGCCTGAGAGTGCCCACAAATGGAGTTACACTGAATGGCGCAATGAGATAGACCGGCTATCAGATACAGAAATAGCCGCCATTTGCCAAGGCACTGTTGACGACTGGGCCAAAGAGACATTCCTCATTACCCGTGAGGTATATAACAGCAGTCCCCGTGAAGGAAAAGTCTCTTACGACTACATCTATAAATGGACACCCGTCATTGAAAAACAGTTGGCCAAGGGAGGCATCCGTCTCGCCTTTCTTCTCAACACTATATTTGACCCTCACTGAACATGTCCCCGTCAGCCGTACAGATTACTTTGGTCCGACACGGACAAACCCAAGAGAATCTTATGCACATTCTGCAAGGGCAGATGCCCGGCCGTCTCACAGAGGAAGGCATTTCTCAAGCACGTCAGTTGGGAGACACCTTGCCTTCTGGCTACTATGACTGCATCCTTTGCAGCGATTTGCAAAGGGCCCTTGATACGGCCTTCATCCTCAATGAGAAACTGCAGATAGACCTCATTCCCATGCCCATTTTGCGAGAACGCGATTTCGGTATCTATACAGGTCAGCCCTACGGCATCAAGTTGTCACCTGACGAGCCCACCCTCGAGTCCATAGACAGCATGAAGAAGCGGGCTATGCAGTTCCTCCATGATGTACAGATTCATTATCCAGGCAAGAAAGTACTCGTAGTCAGTCATGGTCTCTTTCTCCGTGTACTGCAGAGTGTCTATTGGCATAAAGACATCAAGGAGATATTCCCCATGCGCAATGCAGAGACACGTACCATTGTCCTGGAAGATACATTATAACCCCCATTTAAAACATTTCCATGAAAGCCCACCCCCAATCAGGATTTTCCAGTAAAATAGGTGCTATTCTTGCCACGGCAGGATCAGCAGTTGGATTAGGCAATGTATGGCGTTTCCCCACAGAAACAGGTGCCAATGGAGGAGCAGCCTTTCTGCTCATCTATGTATTCTTCATGATTTTCCTCGCCACCCCCATTATGATTGCCGAATTCACCATAGGACGCCACGGTCAGAAAGACGTGTTCCATTCGTTTGCTGTCATGAGCCGCAACCATCGTCTATGGAAATACATGGGATTTCTGCCTGTCGTAGCTGGTATATTGGTATTGAGTTATTACGCCGTAGTAGCAGGGTGGACATTTGAATATGCCTATACCGCTGGCATCAATGGTTTTGCTGGCAAGTCTGCCAGCCAGTACGCACAGGACTTCAGTCTGTTTATCTCCCATCCTTTGCGTCCATTAATGTGGATGTTCTTCATCCTGGCCCTCACATTTGTTATAGTTGCCCTCGGAGTGCAGAAAGGTATAGAGAGAGGAGCCAAGGTCATGATGCCCGTCTTATTCCTGTTCCTCGTCATATTGGCAGTTTGCTCACTATCCCTACCCGGCGCATCTTCTGGAATCGACTTTCTGTTTCATCCTGACTTTTCCAAAGTCACAGGCTCCACGGTACTGTCTGCAATGGGGCAGTCATTTTTTACGCTCAGTGTCGGCATATGTTGTCTGTGCACCTATGCCTGTTATTTCCGCAAGGATATCAATCTCGTGAGTAACGGATTCAGTGTTGCCGTTATTGATACGATGGTAGCCGTCATGTCCGGCATCATCATCTTTCCGGCAGTCTATTCCGTCCCTGGTCTATCGCCCGATGCAGGTCCCTCGCTGGTATTCATTACCTTGCCTAATGTATTCCAGCATGTTTTTTCGGGTGTGCCTGTCATAGCCTATATCTTTTCTTTGCTGTTTTACCTTTTGCTTGTCATGGCAGCGTTGACATCTTCCATATCCATGCTGGAGATGTCAGCCTCCTATTTCCATGCAGAGAAGTCGATGAGTCGTCCCGTAGCCTGTGCAGGCGTCAGCATCATCTGTCTGTTCTTGGGAGCATTATGTTCCTTGTCCTTCGGTCCCTTGAAGGAAGTACAATTATTCCATATGGGATTCTTCGACCTGTTCGATTTTGTAGTCGCCAAGCTGTTCATGCCCATTGGAGGATTCCTCACCTGTGTGTTTTTAGGATGGGTAGTAAACGGGAAAGTGATGAAAGCAGAGCTCACCAACAATGGTAGTCTTCGTCAGCCCCTCTATCCCCTTCTCCGATTTCTTATCAGGTATTTTGTCCCCGTTTGCATTCTGCTGATCTTCATCCACGAACTCGGTTGGATAGGATAAACATTCTCACCCCCATGCCAACATCATTTCATCTCAATCATCAATTGGGGTCAAGTAGCCAGCAGGCTATAATGCCTTTATAATTTCTACTGTTGTAGAAAATTCACACTCATCATCAAATACAAATTGGTACTATTATTATATGTGTCACCTTACGGAACATGTATAGAACCCTTTCCGTACCAGCATACGGGTATGAACATTTCAACACATCACTTATTCTACAACTTCCCATCGAGGGGAGTATGACTGGTACTTAATAGAGAAGCCAGAGCAAAACAATGTGTTATAGATGAGAAGACGAGAAAGGCTGAGGGAATCAGAAAACAATGCTAACGGAGCATTGATGACAGCTCTTTGAGAAAACTTTCCTATTCTAAAAAGGATAGTGGAAAGTTATTCCCACTTGAGGAGCACACCACTATATGCTGGAAGGAATAACGGGATCTTTCTGTCTGGCCAAATATCAAGTGACAATTGCCCGCCTGTCAACAAGTCTGTACACAATTGCCTGCCTTGAGGAATCTGACGACAATGGAAAGCATGCTGCGGAATGATGACTTTCTGCTCTACATCGTGGTCACTGAAATTGGCAACAACCAATATCTGTGCATGGTCATGGGAACGAAGAAACGCAAATGTATGCTGACTGTCAAAAGTCTGTTGACAGGTATTGGCATACATCAAATCA
>JALERS010000077.1 GCA_022763905.1 Prevotellaceae bacterium
CAGCGGGTCACGCCTTCTGCATCCTGTAGTACATCTGCACGTATTCAACAGCGATGGGCAACTGTATCTGCAGCAACGTCCGTCATGGAAAGACATCCAACCTGGCAAATGGGATACATCGGTAGGAGGACATATGGACGCGGGAGAAAGTATCGAAGAAGCTCTGCGACGTGAAGTAAAAGAAGAACTGGGCATTACCGATTACAAGCCTCAGCCTCTTACCCATTACATCTTTGATTCTCAACGAGAACGGGAAATGGTATATGTCTTCACCACCATCTATAATGGGCCCATCACTCCCGACCCCACCGAACTGGCAGGTGGACGATTCTGGAGCATCCAAGAAATCAACAAGCATATCGGGAAAGGCATCTTTACCCCCAATTTCGAACAGGAATTTCAGCAGATAGTGTTCCCCACACTTTCCAAAAAATAAAAACGGTTCCTCTCGGGAATCTGTCTTTTACACATAGCAAAGGGACGCTTACCATCAAGCAAGCGTCCCTTATTTATTGGATTGTCTTTCTTCAGACAGATTACATCATACCACCACCCATGGGCTGTGCAGGCATCTCAGGCTTGTCTTCCTTCTTGTCGCAGATGACACATTCGGTAGTGAGGAACATTCCGGCAACTGAAGCTGCATTCTCAAGAGCTACACGGGTTACCTTGGCAGGATCTACTACACCAGCCTTACGCAGGTCTTCGAATGTCTCCTTCTTGGCATTGAAACCGAAGTGACCTTCTGCCTCACGCACCTTATTGACAACTACGGCACCTTCCAAACCTGCATTGAAACAGATTTGACGAAGCGGTTCTTCGATGGCACGACGGATGATGTTGATACCTGTGGTCTCGTCATCATTGTCACCCTTCAAACCTTCAAGAGCCTTCTGAGCGCGAATGTATGCTACGCCACCACCAGTGACGATACCTTCCTCTATGGCTGCACGAGTAGCACAGAGGGCATCATCGCAACGGTCTTTCTTCTCTTTCTGCTCTGCTTCTGATACAGCACCTACTTCCAGCACGCATACGCCACCTGAAAGTTTGGCCAGACGCTCTTCCAGTTTTTCCTTGTCATAGGAAGAAGTGGTATTGGCGATTTCATTCTTAATCTGGGCAATACGGCTTTGGATAGTATCTGTATCGCCTGCACCATTAACAATAGTAGTAGTATCCTTGTTGATAGTCACCTTCTCGCAAGAACCGAGCATCTCCATGGTAGCCTGCTCCAACTTGATGCCTTTCTCTTCGCTCACTACAATACCACCTGTAAGAATGGCGATATCTTCCAGCATAGCCTTGCGACGGTCGCCAAAGCCAGGAGCCTTAACAGCACAAATCTTCAACTGACCACGCAGACGGTTCACAATAAGAGTAGTCAGAGCTTCAGAGTCAACATCCTCGGCAATAACCAGCAAGGGACGACCGCTCTGAGCAGCCGGTTCAAGAATAGGCAAGAAATCCTTGAGGTTGGAAATCTTCTTGTCATAAATAAGGATGAGAGGCTTCTCCATAACACACTCCATCTTGTCTGCATCAGTGATGAAGTAGGGAGACAGGTAACCACGGTCAAACTGCATACCTTCTACGGTCTTGAGAACAGTCTCACTGGTTTTGCCATCTTCAACGGTGATAACACCATTCACAGATACAGCTCTCATACCATCGGCAATGAGTTTGCCGATTTCAGGGTCATTGTTGGCCGAAATGGTAGCAACCTGTTCAATCTTGTCATAGCTTCCGTCTACGGTCTCTGACTGAGCTTTGATTTCTTCTACAACTTTGGCTACAGCCTTGTCGATACCACGCTTTACATCAAGAGGATTGGCACCAGCCTCTACATTCTTCATACCTTCGTGGAGAATAGCCTGTGCCAAAACGGTGGCAGTGGTAGTTCCATCACCTGCATCATCACCTGTCTTGCTGGCAACACTCTTCAGCAACTGAGCACCGGAGTTCTCGAAAGCGTCTTCTAATTCAATCTCCTTGGCAACAGTTACACCATCCTTGGTGATTTTCGGAGCACCAAATTTCTTATCAATAACTACATTGCGTCCCTTGGGACCCAGTGTTACCTTTACTGCATCAGCCAGCGCATCGGCACCTGCCACAAGTTTCTTGCGGGCATCTACATTATATTTAATTTCTTTTGCCATAATAATTCAGTTTTTATCGGATTCCAGTTAAACAATAATTTGATACACAGTCACTATCATTTCAAAATAGCCACTACGTCACTCTGACGCATTATAAGGTACTTCACACCGTCAAATTCCAGTTCAGTGCCTGAATACTTGCCGTAGAGTACTTCGTCGCCAGCCTTGAGAATCATCTTCTCATCTGCCTTGCCTTCACCTACGGCAACAACCGTACCACGTAAAGGTTTCTCTTTTGCGGTATCAGGAATGATAATGCCGCCTATTGTCTTCTCTTCTGCCTTGGCAGGAGAAATCAGAACTCTGTCTGCTAATGGTTGGATGTTCATAATACAATTATTATTTATACGGTTATACTTGATTTTATTTTGATAGCCCTAATGGCTTCAAACAAGAAATTACAAAAAACGTGCCAAATCATATTCTTCTTGTTTTCTTCTCTGTTTTGTCACATTCGTCATTTTGTATTTCCTGACTGATTCTCTGTTTTTTCTCTAAACAGCTATTGAAAACCAATTGAAATCATTAGTTTTGTATCTAATAACCCGTATTTATGCCTTATGGAAATCATCAATTTCAATAACTCTCACAGTGTACTCAACCAGTACATGGCAGAGATTCGTGACATTCAATACCAGCAAAACCGTCTGCTGTTCCGTCATAATATGGAACGCATTGGCGAAATAATGGCCTACGAAATCAGCAAGACTCTCCCTTATTGCAAAAAAGAAATACCCACCGTACTAGGTACTGCCACAACTGATGTACCCTGTGCCGATATTGTACTGGGCACCATATTCCGTGCAGGTCTCCCTTTCCACCAGGGGTTCATGCATGTCTATGACAAGGCTGGCGCAGCTTTTGTCAGTGCCTATCGTGAATACACGGACAACTCACATACATCTATTGCAGTCCATGTAGAGTATCTGGCCGCTCCCTCTATGGAAAAGAAGACCCTTATCATCGCTGACCCTATGCTGGCCACAGGAGAAAGTATGGAACTTGCCTATAACGCTTTCTTATCCAAGGGAACTCCACGCCATATCCATGTAGCATGTGTCATCGCTTCTCCAGAAGGCATAGAGCACGTCAAAAATCTGTTTCCGCAAGACAATACCACTCTATGGTGTGCCGCCATTGACGACTCGCTCAATGAACATAAATACATTGTACCGGGCCTAGGTGACGCAGGAGACCTTTGTTACGGGGAAAAGATATAAATAATGTAAAATCCACATTTTCTCCATATACCATATAAATAATAATGGTACGGAAATCTTAACTTTGCAACAGAATACTATCTAACCCTATAAAAGAATTACCATTATGAAAAAGAAATTCATCTGTACCGTATGCGGTTACATCTATGAAGGAGAAACTGCTCCCGAGCAGTGCCCTCTCTGCAAGGCGGGTGCTGAAAAGTTTAAGGAATATGTAGAAAAGGATGGTGAAGCTCCCTTTGCTGCAGAGCACTCATTGGGTATCGCCAAAGGCATTGATCCTGAAATCATCGAAGGTCTGAAGGCACATGCAGCTGGCGAATGCAGTGAAGTGGGCATGTATCTTGCCATGGCCCGTCAGGCTGACCGTGAAGGATATCCTGAGATAGCCGAAGCTTTCAAGCGCTATGCTTATGAAGAGGCTGATCACGCATCCCGTTTCATGGAAATGTTGGGTGATGCCGTATGGGACACCAAGAAGAATCTGGAAGCTCGCATCGCCGCTGAAGCTGATGCTTGCGCTGACAAGACCCGCATTGCCAAACTCGCCAAACAGCAGAATTTGGACGCCATTCATGACAGTGTACATGAAATGGCTCGCGACGAAGCTCGTCACTGCTGTGGGTTCCGTGGCCTTTATGCCCGCTATTTCAAGAAATAAAGATTCCAGCCGTCCGCATTTCTGTTGACTGACAGAAAAGTTGACCCTAGGAAATCGTTCATACAACATACCTGCTTCCTATTCTTGGAAGCAGGATTTTTATATTTCAAAAATATCTCAACGCAGTATTCATTCAGAATCAGTAAATATCAAGCGGGGGCTGATGGATTACAACCGCTTCGTGGGTTTCAATGAAGAGCAGGAAGAACACACTCCTGGATTTCATACTATTATGGCACAAGACAAAACTCCCCCATGAATCTAACAGCAAAATTACCACTTCTGGAAAAACAAGGATTCAGGAAAAGGGCTTATCACATGTTCTCTTTATTCATGAGGAGTTCCACCATGGCCTTTTCTCCTACAATCCACATCACATCGCCTTCCCGTATGATACGTTCCGCTTTAGGCAATGACAACTGACTGG
>JALERS010000078.1 GCA_022763905.1 Prevotellaceae bacterium
ATATATATAGCGTCTCTGAGATTTTAGATACAATATGAACTATCTTATGACTACTTTAGAGGAAAATATAAATAGTCAAAGAGAAAAACATAATAGTATCTCTATCTTTATTCTATCTATTAATTCTCAGTAAATCATTAATTTTGCATCCGCTTTTAGATGCTATTTCCCATGAGATTATTATTGTTCATTTTTGCATTCTCTTTCTCAGTCATCAATGGTTTGGCTCAGAAAAAATTGACACTTTCCCAATGTCTGACAATAGGCATTGAGCGCAATCTTTCCTTAAAGACCCACAAAGGCAACATTGAAAAAGGCAAATATGCCATCAGCGAAAACAGGGCTCGTTTGTTGCCTCAAATCAATCTGTCAGCTGGCTTCAATGATAATTTCAATCCCCCAGTCTCTGTAACCGACGGCTCTAGCTATGGAAAGACTTACAATGTCACCAAAACATTGCAGTACAATTCTTCCGCAGGCTTACAGCTTCAGATGCCTTTGTACAGTCAGACCTCGCTTACGGCGCTGGAAATCTCCAAGACTCTTGACCATATCAACCAGTTGACCTACGAGAAAGCACGTGAAGACCTTATCATGCAAATCAGCAAGCTCTATTATCTGTTACAGACTACAGAAGAGCAGGCCGTTATCATCAGTCAGAATATCACCCGTCTGGAAGAACTGAAGGAAATTACCCAAGCTTTCTTTGACAACGGAATGGCCATGGAAGTTGACTTGAAAAGGGTCAATGTCAATTTGGAAAACCTTAAAGTGCAGTCAGATAATGTTCGCGCCATGCTCCAACAGCAATACAATATTCTCAAGTACACCTTGGACCTGCCAGAAGAAGAGCCTATTTCTGTTGTTCCCGGCCATCCGAACCAAATAGAAGCCACCTTCCAGAAGACAGGACTCAACAGAAATCTCAGTGAACTTCAGTTATTGAAAACCCAGGAAGTATTGGCTGACCAACAGGTGAAACTGGCTCGTCAAGGTTATCTTCCCACCCTTTCCCTTTCAGGCTTTTGGACCTATTCTGCCTATACAGACAAATTCCACCACTGGTTTCATTCAGGTGAATCCAATCATTGGTACAATAGCAACGGCATCGGTCTATCCTTAAGAGTACCCCTATTTGACGGATTTGAAAAGAAATCAAAGATACGTAAGGCCAAAGTTGATAGCGACAATGCGCGCATCGCTTATGAAAACAATCTGAAGAATCTGGAGACCCAATATGCCAATGCTGTCAATGACCTGTCCAATAACCAACGAAACTTCCGAAAGCAATACGACAATTATCTTTTGGCTGAAGATGTCTACAAGGTAACCACTGTACAATACCGTGAAGGTACCGCCTCCATGACCGCTGTCCTTCAAGACGAGATGAGCATGAGCGAAGCTCAGAACAATTACATCACCGCCCACTATAATTATATGGTATCCCATCTCACCTTGCTCAAACTGACCGGACGACTTGACCAACTTATAAAATAACCACTATTCATTCATATACTCTTTCATTTATGGAACATCAGGCCCACCCTACTCCTTCCCAATCAGAGAAGACTGCCCAACAACTGAAAAGGCAGCGTATACGACAACTCATTGCGAGCAGCATCGGCATCGCTATCCTATTATGGGGAATTTTCAAGATAGTATGCCTTTTCCTGGATTATAAGAACAACGAAACCTGCCATGACGCACAGATAGAGCAATATCTTTCCCCCGTCAATCTGCGTGCTTCCGGTTATATCAAACGCATCTGTTTCACCGAACATCAAGATGTGAAAAAAGGAGACACCCTTCTCATTCTTGACGACAGAGAATACCGCATACGCGTCATGGAAGCAGAAGCAGCCTTAAAAGATGCACAGGCAGGAGCCCATGTCGTTGATGCCACATTGCAGACGACCACAACTTCTGCTACTGTCTATGAAGCCTCTATTGCGGAAATCGAAGTCCGTCTGGCAAAACTCGACAAAGACAGACAGCGTTACAGAAATCTGGTAGAACGCAATGCCGCCACACCTATCCAATTGGAACAGATTGAAACAGAATATGACGCTACCAAGAAGAAACTGGATGCCACCCTGCGTCAACAGAAAGCCGCCCGTTCAGGCATAACTGAAGTACAGAACAGGAAAGCCAACAGCGCCGCAGCTATTGAAAGAGCTAAAGCTGCTCTGGAAATGGCCCAACTGAACTTGTCTTATTGTGTCGTCACTGCTCCCTGCGACGGCAAATTGGGAAGAAGAGCCCTTGAGGAAGGCCAAGCGGTCAATGCAGGACAGACCATCACCTACATCATGCCCAATACCGAAAAATGGATCATTGCCAATTATAAGGAAAAACAAGTAGAGAACCTTTATGTAGGCCAAAAGGTAACTGTCAGTGTAGATGCTGTAAGCGGTAAAACCTTCGAAGGAACCATTACCGCCATCTCGGGTGCTACTGGTTCCAAGTACTCTCTTGTTCCTACTGACAACTCTGCAGGCAATTTTGTCAAAATCCAACAACGTATACCCGTCAGAATCGATTTCAACCATCTGTCTCAAGAAGACAATGCCCGCTTGGCAGCAGGAATGATGGCGGTTGTCAAGGCTGAACTCTAACCGACATGACCTCTCTTCCCAAGAATTTTCCCTTCTATGACTGGGTGCCCAAACCACTAGGTATCCTCTTCCTTATCCTGCTGTTCATCCCCATTATGACTGTCAGCGGAGCCTATTCCGTCAACAGCAGTGAGATGATGGGCGGACTGGGATTCCTGTCGGAGCACATTTCCTTCATAGGTTTCATGACCTCCATAGGTATGGCAGCCTTTTCTCCTTTCTTCTATAGTCTGGTGTGTATTCGGAGGGAGAAGATGATGTGCCTGGTAGGTTTTTCCATCTTGGCAATACTCAGTTATGTCTGTGCGGAGACCGACAATCTGTTTCTGCTGGCACTTTGTAGCCTTATTATGGGCTTTGTCCGCCAGACTTTACTAATGTGTAATCTATTCACACTTATCAAGTACGCTTTCGGTATCGAGGCCACCAACAATATCACGCCTGGCAACGAACCCACCGAAGAAGCAGGATGGGACCGTCTGGATACGGAAAAAACATCCAGTATGCCCACCATCTACTTTTTCTTCATGCTACTCGGACAATTGGGTACATGGATTACTGCATGGTGTGCCTACCATTACGAATGGCAATTGGTTTATTACATTATGATGGGAGCCATGCTGGTGGCTGTTCTCATCATCTTCTTCACCATGCCATCCCATCCTTACCCTTCACGCCACATCCACCTGTCTTTTTCTAAGTTCGGCAACGTCACCATCTTCTGCCTGATGTGTTCCTCCTTTATATATATAATGGTATATGGAAAAGTACTTGATTGGTATGATGACCCCACTATCCGTTATGCCACTCTCATCTGCCTGTTGTCTACTGCTTTTTTCTTCTATTTGGAAAAGACACGTCGCTCCCCATATTTCCTGCTGGACGCTTTCAAGTCCAGGAGTATTCAGGGAGGTATTCTCCTCTTTTTCGGATTGATGATTCTCAACTCTAGTCAAATGTTTGTCAATGTTTTCGTCAGCATAGGCATGCAGACAGAAAACATCCAGAATGCAATGTTGGGCAACTGGGTAGTACCCGGCTATTTTCTAGGCCTGGTCATCGCTCTTTTTGGAGGAGCCAAGGGCATTCATCTGAAATGGCTGTTCGCCTTGGGATTCCTATTGATTGGAGCGGCATCCTTATTCATGTATTTTGAAGTGCAGACAGCGGGACTGTTGGATAGGATGAAGTGGCCTGTCATCATACGTGCCACGGGAATGATGCTTCTATACTCCTTGACTGCAGTGTATGCCAATCAGCGTATGCCTTACAAGTTGCTGTCCACATGGGTGTGCATCATGTTGACCGTACGTATGATTATCGCACCTGGTATAGGTTCGGCTTTGTACAGCAATGTCCTGCAGTATCGTCAGCAGTATTACATCACCCGCTATGCCCATGACTATAATCGCACTGCTACTGAGATTGCACAACAGTATGACGGTACTGCCCGAGGCATGCAGATTCAGGGAAAGAGTGAAACAGAAGCCCAAATTATGGCTGCCATGTCAACGAAAGGAAAAGTGCAGGTACAGGCAACACTGTCAGCCATCAAGGAGATGGCAGGCTGGACCCTCTATGGATGTCTCATCTGTTGCGCTATCGTGCTTTTGGTAAGATGGCCCAAACGCGACATTTCACAGGATACCAAGGAAGAACTTATGAGGATTCCTTGATTCTCTCCTTATTTGCTCTATTGCTATGAACGAAATGGAACTTCTTGCAACATTTGACCAAGAAATGGAAAAAGGCCATGTGGCATGTACATTACAGTATATGGAGAACGATTTTCCTCCCTCTTTCTATGGCGACCTCTCACTTCAGCACATAGGTGTCATTGTCTGTCATCGTGGTACCTTCCGCTTCATCTGTAATGGAGAAGAGTACAGAGCTTCAGAAGGAGAGACCGTTTTTCTGACCAAAGGCATTCATTTCCATATATCAGAACGTCATTCCACCTGTCTCTATTCTCTTGTCTTTTATCGTACCGATACCATACGTGACATCCTGGGCACCACTATCCTCAGCATGAAATTCTATGAAATCATGCATCCTACGGAGTGTAAGATATGGCACACTGGTCATGAGGAAGAGATTACCCACTATATTTCTCTCCTTGGTTCCATATCCTCTCATCCTTGTGATGCCTTTTCCAGTAATGAGCTGACACTGCTTTTACTATCTTTCACCTATCGCCTCTGCCATGTCTATCATGTCCTTTCCCCCGACAGGCAGATAGCCAATCAGAATCCCAAGATGGAAGTATATGTACAACTTCTGCACCTAATCCAGAAACACTATATGAAGGAACGTGGTGTGCGGTTTTATGCCGAGCAACTCTGTATATCACCCAAATACCTGTCCTCTGTCATCAAGAATCTATCGGGATTCACTGTCCAGCAACTCGTGTTTCAGGCCATCATCAAGCAGGCCATCTTTTATATCAACAATTCCGACAAGAGTATCAAACAGATTTCCGACCTTCTCCATTTTCCCAATGCATCCGCCTTCGGCACCTTCTTCAAGAAGCAGACAGGCGTTTCTCCTCGTCATTACAAGGAAGCTTCCCGCCAGTCTGCCCATTGACCTTTCCCACCGACTGTTCTGAGAGCTATTATGCAGTCTCCTTCCCTCATCATAGCAGTTGTGTCGGCTGTCTGATAAAAGAATCTTCTCCCCTGTCGGTCTCTCGGTCTTATAAATATGACTGACTCCCGAAAATATATTGACTGACTTGAAAAAGTATCCACGGTGAAATCTAAAAGTATCCACGGTGAAAATCGGAGTCATCACGGTGAAAGAAACCAACAACATAATTGACCGAAAGATTTCGGCTATTTAACCCCCATCTGTCATTTGAGTTCTGATGGATCAACAAGGGAAACATCTCTCGGTCTCATGACCGATGGGAGGGGGGATAAGGTGTCAATGCCCATCCCCCTACATATTCTGCAGAGGCAGGTTAATGCCAGTTTTCTTCCTGACCATGACACTTGTTTTCGGTATCATGTTTCCTCATTCCTGATTTTTATATGGTTGGTATTGATTTCCACTATACCTCCTTGCAAAAAATCAAAGTCCCTTGGTATTTGATAGAAGTTTTCCTTCCAGTAAGTATCCGTATTAAGGTATTGCGTTTTCTTGAAAAACAGAAAATGCAGGTATAGTTTGCCTGCCACGGAGGATATGCGGGTTATTTGCCCTGTAGGACATATAATATCATTGTTTTCAAGATTAAATGTGCATGTCACGTCGGGTTTAGGGACAAACGTAGTAAAAAACTCCCGCATCAGCATTCTGCTTGGCCAAGCCCTTAGGATACGTTCCATTTGCGAGAAGAAATAATGTTTGCGGTATGGTGGGATGAATGCCTTAAATACGTTCTGATAGACTTTCTTTATACATTTATATTTACCCGTCAATGCTATTCTGGTAAAGTCTCTCTCGTCCATGCCATAATGATTGCTATCGCATATTTTCAACTTCCAATTGGGAATCCTCATACACAAGGTAGTATATTTGGAGGCTTTTCGGATAACTGTAAAATGGCCGGCTATTCTATCCACATGGGTTGTCAGAAGGTCATACCTGCACAGATTTTCCTCATTGACCAACAATGACAAATCACCATATACAAGATCAATATCTCCAAAGCCCCACCATTCATAACGCTCCAAATCTTTCTTATGTATGATGCCATAAAATGGTCTCAGGTCACACAATTTATATGCGTTATCAGGTCTGAACGGAATAGACAACTGTTCGGAAACAAACTTGCAGTACTCCCCGAATGATATCGGATGGAAGATGACATTCTTATATTCTCTATTCGGCAATTGACAATTGGTATAAAAGACAAAATCCACACCTGCCTGCCTGCTGCAAGAGTAAAAATACAAATCTATCCATACTGGCCATCTTCCGAAATAAGGTATAAGAACTGCAACTTTATTCCTATTGATTACTGGTATCTCTGCTGGGGAAATGCTTGTATCTCTTAAATCCAACCTACTTTGATGTTAAAGTTGTACATACGCTGTAACTATCTGGCACTCTAAGTTACTACTATTTGACAATCTATGCAATTTTTGGAGTCACCTATTTACTATTTTCGTTTCATTCGGCCATTAGCATCAGGATGAGAACTACTCATGTTTTTTGGACAGAAAGTAGTTTCGTTTTGAGGACGCAACGGTAGTTGCCATTGTAACTGATTAACGGAATAACAGTTGACTGAAAGAACGTTTTCATCAAACCAAATGGGCAAAGGCAATTGTTTCCTGTATTTTGCCATGGCGGAAAAAGACAGGAGGACATTCCGAGCAGGCGGGCTCATCACTGCCTCATGAGCGTTTGGGGATATTTCCTCAAGTACCAAAAAAGCCTGCCTGCCGGAATTCCTTGTTCACAGCAGACAGGCTCAGTTCTATTACTCCAGTAGCTATCGCAGGTTCATCACTTCACGATGACCTTAGTTGCCCTTCCGTCCTTTACCCGAATGTATAAACCGGGATTTGTCGGACGGCTCGGCATCTTCATTCCAGTAAGAGTATACCAGGCAATGCCTTTGTCATCATCTGAAACATATACAGGGTTAATGCCTGTCGTTTTCTTGACTATGACAAATTCCTTCCCTACCGGCAGAGCTGCATTGAAGGCATTATTGCCATCTTGCCGAGCTATGACATAGATATGGTTGCCTGCAGTTCCAGTGGCTCTGAGTTCAGACATGCTGCCGGAAGTTATCAGTTGACCATATTGTTCACATCCTTCAGCGATTTCATAAGAAACGGCAAGGCCTGATGAAGCGACGGCATTGAGTATGACTGACGAGCCCTCATAGATGGTATCGCACTGTTGCCAACTGATGGACTGGTCTTTCTTCACAATTATGAAACTATACGGCACACTCTCTGAAGGTTTATGCGTGGCATCTCCTTCGGCTGTGGCTGTAATTGTCACCTCACCTGCCTTCAGTGCCTTGACCATCAGTTGACCATCCTTTGCAGTTGATTCTACTAAGTCAGTTCCTTGGATGACTCTGTAGGCAATGGGCAGAGAGGCTGATGACGTTGCCTTGAAAATAAAGCTGTCACCGACATGCATCGTGTCTGCTTTCTGCGTCCAATTCACTTTCTGGGCATTTAATGCCAATATGGTGAATTCTCTGCTTACGGCAACTGAATCATAGGTCTCATTGCCGGACTGCTTTGCAGCAACTGTAACCGTTCCTTCTTGCAGGGCCTTGAAGATATATCCATCACCTTCTCTGGTTATTTCTGCCAGCGTGTTGCCGGAAGTTATCTCATAGGTCACCTCAAGACCGGATGATGACGTTGCCGACAATGGCAGACTGGAACCTACATAGACTGACGTTTCCTGAGTCCATGAAAGGCTTTGCTGCTTCTTCTTGATGGTGAAACTGAATGATGAAGTTGCTGCACTGTGCATGTAATCACTGCCTGACTGGGCGGTCACCTCTACGATGCCTGAACCTAATGCAACTATTGACATTCGGCCTTTTGCTACTGAAGTCCTGACCAGTTCCGCGCCTTTGGTTATCGTATAAGTTATGGGCAGGGTAGCTGACGATACGGCCTCTACGACTATGCTGTCGCCTATCACCATCGTGTCTGCCTTCTGCATCCAGGATAGGGTCTGTTGCTCAAGAGCAAGGATGCTGAAAGACTTGCTCATCTCTGCACCTTCGTAGATGCTGTCACCTGACTGA
>JALERS010000080.1 GCA_022763905.1 Prevotellaceae bacterium
AGAAAAAGAGATTGATACAATCAGGAAAGACACCTTCAGGAAATGGAGTTGATGGAATAGCCCAGGTATTCACGATGGAAAGTGTATTTAAGTCAATTTCAAAGTGGAAGTTTTCACAAATACTTTGAAAAGCCTCTCAGACTTACTATGTGGGACAAATAATTTTATCGGACAGCCATGGAAATATATTCGTTGGCAGCTTTCATGTCCTGATGGAGAGATATCTGACTACTGATGCGGTCATAGTAGTTATAATCCTATTCCATCTAGACAACCTTATGTACAACTAAAAACAAATATTACTGTCCGCTAAACATGTTTTTGTGTCGAATAATACGGTTTTTGGCGAAAGACAAGCCCCCTCTTAAGAGGTAACAACGTCTGTCCGCTAAAAATTCCGTCTCTGACACGACAAAAACCTAACCGTGGATGGCTGTATTTGCTATTTTGAGGCATATTCTGTCCCTTTACAGCAACCAAAAGACTACTTGTGCTCCAGTATATCGGCTGTCCGAGAAAATAGAAGTCCCTGAAATCACCAAAGATTTTTAGCGGACACCAATAGAAACGAAACGAGAATCCTTAGTCCTATGATGATGTTTGGTTCTGACTTTTGAGTACATCCTTGTTGTCCAAATGAACAAAAAGGATGTTTTTGTTCATTTATTCTGGTCGTCCGTCTGGGTTCTTTAGCCGTTCGTCATCCATCGTAAACCCTTTGACAAGGTATTCGGAAAGGTGACGTCATCACATTACTTTTTGATTTTTATAATTCGTCTTCTCAAAAACTACAATTTCGCACATAGTGCATCTTCAAATTCACTCAAGGCCGATTGGTGTTTTACTCTGATCTTGCCCATATCCAGAGTTTTCATCATTTCATGCGTTGCGTATCCCTTGCTATAGGTCCTACGAGCTTTGGAGTACAAATCGCAGAGCTTGGCATTACCGTCTGCTCCTTTCAAAGCCTTCGGAATCTGTTTCAGTTTGAGGTAAGCACATAGCCCCTCCATGTCATCCAATATCCAATCTTCTATGGAACTGCATACACCTATACGGATGAAGTTCTCCACTCCAATCCTCTTGATGCTCTTGCTTATGGAATCCCAGTTGACCATCAACGGATTACGCACCTCAAATACATCAGTATCATAACTGCAGCACACGGTTTTTATATTGATGTTCTTGCTTTTTGCATCTGGGAGTATATCATTTTTGAGTTTTGCCAACAGTTTGCTGGTATAGCGAGTCACTCCCTTCAGATTGCATACTTCGCATGGCACAAGTTCTGTCTGACTGACGCTCTTATAGTATTCCAACATTGCTTTGAAGAATTCTTCATCCGTATCGCCCTCTACGAAGATAATTATGCGTTGAGAATTGTTGTTTTTCTGTTTCTTCATACTCAATTTGTCTTGAAGAAGGTTGATACTTTTTTCGCATCATTTTCTAAGTCGAGCATGAAGTCGAACATGAACTCACCAAATGTAAGTTCCATGTCACCGGCATAGCGATAGAGGTACTTCATCTTTGATGGATTGACCTGCGCAAAGTGAGCAATGCCGTCTGTCCTTGGAATACCGAAATACATCTGCTGTGGCTGGAGGTATCGCATCAGATAAGGAGAATGACTTGTAATGAGAATCTTAGTCTTTGATGCGTAGTTCTGCATAGCAAGCAGAAGGTTCTCCATCAGGCGTGGATGAACAGAGTTCTCAGGCTCCTCAAGCATAATCATTGGTATGTTTCTCTTATGGGCAGCCACACAAAGTGTAAAGAGGAATATTATCCGCTTGCTACCACTCGACAACTGACGTATGCTTGTGGGTTGCGAGTTGAACTTCTCCTTCACTCTTATGTCGTATATTTTGCTTTGGCCATCCGCAAGTGTTATCACCTCAGGCGAAAACTCTTCTATTCCTGGTAATAACTGCAGTAGTCCATCAATCAGAATGGAATAGCTGTCCTCGTCGGTAGTCCTCAGCCTATATAGATAGGCACTTATAGTTTCTCCATCGAGCATACGGATGCCTCTATCTCCATCAACAGAAAAATAGGATTCAGGATTATCCAATGTTTCAAGGTTTGGTATCGTCATATCACATAGCTGAGAGGCAATGCTGTTCAAATACATGTCCGAACGAACGGCTATGGCAGACAGTGCCAATTGTGAAGAAGGCACCTCAAATGATTTAGTACATCTGCCTGTTGGAGAAGGCAGAATCATGCATTCGTCTGTGGATGGTCTGTTTATTATCTGGCGAAAACGCTGATCCGCGCTTCGCTTAATCTTCAACCATTCAGATGTGATGCGTCCTTCCTTATCCTCTGCCCACCATGAGAAGGTATATCCATAGTGATATTCCATTTCCTGTTCATCCATCATTGTTGAACCCATAATCTCAAATCGGAAATCCTTCCTGTACATATTATTATTTATAGGAACAAAACGACTACGCATCATCTGAATTTTCTCCTGTTCATTAGCAGAAAGGAAATCCATACCAAACCCTATAGCCCTAAGGACATTGCTCTTGCCATAACCGTTAGGCGCAATGAGCGCATTCAAACTTACTACATCAAGCCTTAAGCTGCCGATATTGGATATACCTTCTATAACAAAGCTACTAACTGTCATAATTGCAAAAATATTTGCGTGGATATTATCTAATTATAGTACAAAGGTAGTGTTTTGTTTTAACTCGCGCAAATCATTCTGCGTTTTTACTTAATAATTTGGTTATTTCATAATTCTACCCTTCTTGAAATAAGAAGTTGCTCATTGTAAGTTCAAAAGTAAAGCACGTCAAGCCTGTGTATGTTGTGCCCATGCCAGTATTGTAAACACGATACTGCAAAGCAGAATATAGTCAAATATGAATATTTGCTATATGATAACAGACGTTTTGTACCGAGGTCCCAAAAAGGTCCGAGATTTAAGATTGGCTAATCCACACCTCACCCTCATACGTTAAAACTAAAAATCGTTCCATTTTCCCTCCTAATGACAGCATAATCAAGTTCATCGGATAATATTTCAATCCACACTCCCATTTTGCTACATCCATGCAATGTTCATCGTTGCTTTAGAAGACATATCCCTCTTTTGTTTCTCTCTCTTTGATATGAGATATATACTTAGGTATTGCCGAAGTACTATCCATATCAATCATTGTTTGATGATTCAACATCATCATCTAATAACCCTTGGTCTTTCTGCCCTTCAAAAAACCTCTTTGTCGACAGCGGAGAGACAACATTACGTCCAGTCTTAGCCTCCAATTGCTCACGAGCTACCCTTGCCACATCACCGCCATCAGCAGCACACTTCATATTATCCTCTAACATCTGAGGATTCTTGGATTTGGTGATGCTGGTCGTAGAGAGTTCCGCTAGCATGTTCAACACCAGTTCCTCGTTGGTCATGTTGTCACGCAGGTTTTCTTTTTTCAAACCCTTGAATTCC
>JALERS010000090.1 GCA_022763905.1 Prevotellaceae bacterium
GGTTCGTCTGTCTTTATCCGAGTATTTGTGTAGTCAATACTTTCATACCATCGTCGGAAGGTATCTGGAGTTTCTCCATATCCCCAATGACAGAAACGGTTGAAAAGAATCGCCTTCATTGAGATAGGAACTCCATCGTTATTATGGAAATCCCCAAGACCATGCTGAATGTAACATATCGTTTCACTGTAAAGACCATTCTCATTGCCAAAATGAAAATAAACCCATGCTTTCTCATACATGTGTCCTACGTGCGCCCCATAACCCTCTGGCACATTCTTGCCATAATAGAAGCAATGTTTCAAGTAAGGCTCCAACAGGATGTCGTAGAACTGCTGAGGCAGGTATATGTTGCTTACGGGAACTGCATTCCTGAAAAGAGGGGCAATCTCCTCGTCCTTGAACCCTGCGATACCGCATCCGATACGTGTGACGAGAAACTTCATGTCTGAATTTCTCTCAGCAAAATGTATAAACTGATCAACGTAAGGCCTGATGGTTTCAACACCTCCCTGCATGGTCGGTATGGCGTATGACTGCCCTGTAAGTCCTACACCAATGCCCCATTCTGCACCGAATTTCTTGTGAGCGGCTCTGGCTGCACCGCCCATGTGATGACCAGCAAGATTACTGCCAAAGACGAAAATCTCACCCTTCTCAAGGACATCTATTCGCTCTGAGGCAATATTGGGATTCTCTGTTCTATTTTTACTCATGGCTATCATGGTTTAAAAGTCAAAAGGATATTTTCTCCATTCCTTGGATGCACTCGCCCTATCAAAGGCATCTTCGTCAAAAGAATACACATAGAGGGTACGTTGGGAAGCAACTTCATCCATGTCATCAGGAAGCATCGTACTGCATACACGATTATCTTCCTGTTCCTTTTTCGATAGAAATCCAGAAGCCTCCATCTTACGCATGAAGTTACGTCGGTCATACTTCTTCTCGTGTATTAGTTCGTAGATACGCTGCAGTTCGTCCATCTTAAACTCCTTGTCTAACAGTTTGAAGGCAATCGGTGACACGCTCAACTTCTCCTGTAGTTTCTTTCTTGCCATACTGATAATCTCAGCATGGTCAAAGGCTAAAGGTGGCAGGTGGTTCCACTCATGCCATTGCGCCTTGCTTGCATCGTCACCAGCCAACACCTTGAAGTCGTTTTTGCTAACTAAGGCAAAGAAGGCAACTGTCAGCACCCTTTCACGAGGGTCACGATTGACACCGCTGAATACATGGAATTGCTCCAGATAGACATCTTTTATGTTTGTCTCTTCGCACAGTTCTCGTTTAGCTCCCTCCTCGACCGTTTCGTCCATGCGGAGGAAACCTCCTGGCAAAGCCCAACTCCCTTTATATGGTTCCAGACCTCGCTCTATGAGGAGAATATTTATGCTCGACCCATCAAAGCCAAATATAACACTGTCTGTAGTGACAGCAGGATGAGGATATTTATATGTGTACATACTACATGGCTTATCAATTACTGGTACAAAGATACTGTGTTATTTTGACGCAATCAAATATTATAGCGTAAAAATGACGCAAAAAGAAGATTTTGATTGTATCGTACTTTTTGAGCATTAAATATGGAAGATCATACAGGGATAACCATGTCATGAAGAAGACAACATGTTTCAAATAACGATGAAATACAAAAAACGCTGATGATGGCAACATAAAATGGTGCTCCATCGTCAATAAAGATTTTCAAACTAGTTTGACAAAAGAAGCTTGACACTCATTGGACAAGTCCTTGGGGGAAAGTTTCAGTTGAAGACCTCTGACTCCAGCACTAACATAGATTGTATCCCAATTCAGTGCGCTTTCATCAATATATGTCGGATACTGTTTTTTCATACCAAGTGGTGAACATCCTCCACGGATATATCCTGTAAGGGGTAACAATTCTTTGAGAGGCAATGTGTCACACTTCTTGTTGCCACTTTCCTTAGCGGCTAATTTGAGATTTATTTCCTTATCTCCAGGTACTACACAAACGAAGTATCGTTCTTTATCGCCTTGCATGACAATGGTCTTGAACACTTGTCTGATATCTTCTCCCAAACTTTGTGCAACATGTGATGCTTCGAGATGCTGTTCGTCGACTTGATAGGGTACCAGTTCATAGGATACAGCATGTTTGTCCAATAGACGTGCTGCATTAGTCTTTTTTACATTGCTTTTCATGGTAATCAGACAATTCCTTTAATGATGATAATAAGTAGGGGGCTGTCACGCCTTTCCCGCTTTGGGCAATTTCTTGAGGAGTGCCAGTAGCAATGATATTTCCGCCTGCCTTTCCTCCTTCTGGACCCAATTCTATAATATGGTCAGCAGCTCGGATGACATCCAAGTTATGTTCAATGACAATGACTGTATTTCCTTTATCCACAAGGCGGTTAATTACATTAATCAATGCACGTATGTCTTCAAAATGCAGACCTGTGGTGGGTTCGTCCAGAATGTATAATGTACGTCCTGTATCTTTGCGCGCCAATTCGGTAGCCAGTTTGACACGTTGGCTTTCTCCTCCTGACAATGTAGTAGAAGATTGTCCTAATTTAATATAACCGAGTCCTACTTCCTGCAGTACACGGATGCGTTGGAGAATATGAGGTACATTGGCAAAGAACTCTACAGCCTGATTGATAGTCATATCCAGAACATCAGCGATGCTCTTTCCTTTGAATTTGACTTCCAAGGTTTCCCTGTTGTATCGTTTGCCTCTACATGTTTCACATGGCATGGTGACATTAGGGAGGAAGTTCATCTCTATAATTCTGTATCCATTTCCCTTACACGACTCACAGCGTCCACCTGAGATATTGAAGGAAAATCGACCTGGCTTATAGGCACGTATTTTTGATTCAGGCAGTTCCACAAAGAGATTTCGAATATCAGTGAATATGCCGGTATAGGTGGCAGGATTAGATCTTGGGGTTCTTCCTAAGGGAGTCTGGTCCACATGTATCACTTTGTTGATTCCTTCAATTCCTTCTATACGTTCATAGGGGAGTGGTTCTTCCAGAGAATTGTAAAAGGTAGCTGAAAGGGCAGGCAAGAGTGTACGACTAATCAAAGAAGATTTGCCACTTCCTGATACTCCCGTTACGCAGATGAAGGTTCCCAAAGGTATCGACAGATGAACATGATTGAGATTATTGCCTGTAGCACCTATCAGTTGCAGGGTCTTGCCATTTCCTTTTCTTGTGGTTGTCGGTACAGGTATGCATCGGGTATGGTTCAGGTAGGAAGATGTCAATGTGTTTGACTTGAGCATGTCTTTTACACGGCCTTGGAAAATAATATGTCCACCGAGTCTTCCTGCTCCTGGTCCAATATCCACAATATAGTCGGCATTGAGCATCATGTCCTTATCATGTTCGACAACAATGATGGTATTGCCCATATCCCTCAGTTTTTTTAGAGACTGTATCAATCGCATATTGTCCCGCTGATGCAGTCCGATACTAGGTTCATCCAAAATATACAATACATTTACTAGCTGACTGCCAATCTGAGTGGCCAGTCGTATGCGTTGGCTTTCACCTCCAGACAGAGAAGCAGCTGAACGGGAGAGAGACAGATAGTCCAGTCCTACATCTACCAAGAAGTCTACACGCATCTGGATTTCGTGGATGATACCACGTCCTATTTCTTCAGCAGTACCTTTTAAGGAAGAAAGTGTATCCGTTAGCCAAACTGAAAGTGTACGCAAATCCATCCGTGATACATCGTCAATATTCTTTCCATTGATGAAATAATGGAGAGCTTCCTTACACAAACGAGCACCTCCACATACAGGACAGGATGTTGTATAGTTGAATTGTTCCGCCCATTTGCGGGAAGCTGCCGACATCTCGTTATCGCTCATCTGACTGATGTATTTGCCCAATCCGTCAAAGGAAACAAAGAGGTCATGATTAGAGTGGCACATTTCTGCTTTGATTCTGATATCCCTTTCTGTTCCATCAATGATTTCATCCATTGCCTCTTCCGGAATATCTTGGACAGGTGTATCGATGGTACAACCATATTGTTCCAGCAAGGAGCCTATCTGCCAGAAGATAGTAGTTGATCGGTATTTTCCTAGGGGAGCCAGTCCTCCCTGACGAATAGAGAGCGTACCTGTAGGCATAATCTTATTCCTGTCAATCCTATTAATGACACCCAATCCTTTACATCGGGGACAAGCACCAGTGGAGGAATTGAAAGAAAAATCGCCTGGAGCTGGGTCTTTATAGGAGAGTCCGGATACAGGGTCCATCAGATGCTTGCTATAATAATGTATATTTTGGTTGTCAGCATCCGCCACCATCAGCAATCCCTCACCATATCTGAATGCAGTAGCTACACTACTGGATATTCGGTTGTAATCATCAGATTTGACACGCAGTTTGTCCACAACCACTTCAATATTGTGGTTGCTATAGCGGTTTACTCTCATTTCTGGTGTCAATTCACGTACTTCGCCATCTATACGGGCATGCAGGAAACCTTTTTTGCGAATACTCTCAAAGAGTTCCCTGTAATGTCCCTTACGATTGCGCACCAAGGGTGCCAGCAGATAAATCCTCTTGTCGGCATAGCGATCAATAATCAGTTGTACAATCTTCTCTTCTGTAAAGCGCACCATCTTTTCCCCTGTTTCATACGAAACAGCATCTCCGATTCTGGCATAAAGCAGACGAAGGAAATCTTGGATTTCAGTAACAGTCCCGACTGTAGAGCGAGGATTTCTATTAGTTGTTTTTTGGTCAATACTGATTACTGGACTCAATCCTGTAATCTGGTCTACGTCAGGTCGCTCTAGGTTGTCCAGGAAATTACGTGCATAGGCAGAAAATGTCTCTATGTATCTGCGCTGACCTTCTGCATAAATAGTGTCAAAGGCCAAAGAACTCTTTCCGCTTCCGCTCAGACCTGTTATAACAGTCAGACTATTGCGAGGAATGTCCACATCTATGTTTTTTAGGTTGTGGACACGTGCCCCTCTCACACGGATATGGATCTCTGTATCTGAAGAATTGTTCAGTTGATTATTATTGGTTTTCGTCATATTTCCTAATCAGGTTGATGGCTTTTTTAATATGGTATTTTCTACCATCAGCCCCTTTTGCTTCTATCAGACAGAAATATACCCCATCGGCCACTTCGCTACCTTGATATTTTCCGTCCCATCCTTTTGAAATATCTGTCCATTCAAAGAGTTTCTTTCCCCATCTGTTAAAGATATATCCATGAAATTGCACGATGCTTCGGTAGCCGTCCTTCACTTTGAAGATGTCATTGAAACCATCTCCGTTAGGGGTAAAGGTATTAGGTACATTGAGTGCCGACTCACTGGCGGTAATTGTGAAAGGCGTCTCTGTACTATATAGTATAGTATCTTTTCCCAGTACGAAGGATGCCGTGAGGGATATATAGGAAGTGCCTGATTTATTAAACGTGAGTTCCATATCTGGATCATGCCTCACTATATAGGGAGCATTCTCTTTTCCGGCTTCATATACTATCCATTCATATACAGCAGAATACATACCTACCTGCTCTGCATTCGATTGGAAACGCACCTTGATAGGTGCCGACCCTGTATATTCTGTACAATCTTCTTCACCATTCTCAGTGATGACAAACATTTGGGGAGATACTGTAGGAATGTCATCAGTAGCAGCAATGCATAGGGTACTTCCGTATGTGGTCGACCATCCTATAGCAATCAGGATATATGCAAAGCGCAGATATTTGAAAGAGAAGAGAAAATCCGTTTTCATTGGCATATTGAATTAGCAATCACATCATCTAGCCTTGGTTGATTGGTCTCATGACGTCGAAGACAACATGAACTACAAGACACTATCGCTCATCACTCTTGAGGAGGAGAGGCTTCTGCTGAATACTCATACAAAGGTAAACTTTTTTTGATGCACAGAGGCTGATATCGTATTTATTTATAATTTTGTGGTGTGAAAAATGTATTGAATTCCTGTATATCCCACGCATTGTGCTCCATTGTTCATTGGTATCAGCATTTTTGCATACAAATGCTGTTACTCTGTTTGCTCTACCCATTGAATGTCCAAGGTGGTGCTTCCACTATACGTGTTGGGGTCATGTTGCCCTTTCAGTCTCAAAATGGAGTGACTGCGCCAAGGGCCATAGATTTTTACAGAGGATTGCTGATGGCGATGGATAGCCTTAGGAAAGATGGGCATTCATTTCGTGTCTATACCTACAATACAGCCGTTACCCCTATGTCCGGCATATTGAGGGATACCATTATCCGCCATTTGGACATCGTGTTTGGTCCTGACAATAATCAGTATCTGCAAGAACTCAGCGATTACACAGCTCCACAAGGCACCAAAGTGATAGATGTGTTCTCCCCGTCATGCAAGACTCTTTATAGCAATCCGCATTTTTGTTTGGCCTATGCACCTAGTGAGATGCAGTCTGTCTTCGCTGCCCATTTGTTTGTTTTGCATTTCGGACAGGGAAAAACTGATATCATTGTTGTTGATACTAAAAAAGAGACTCATCCGTTTGTGATTGCTATGAAGAAAACAGCCCGTAAGGTAAGGTTTTTAGCTCACGATTTCACTGATGCCCAATTGGAGTCACGACTTACCAAGTCCCGTCCGCAATTCATTCTGATTTCATCAGAAGATGCAGAAAGCGCCATTCCTGTACTGAAACGCATTGCTTCTTTTCGCTTGGCTCATCCTGAATACGAACTCCATGTATTAGGCTATCCTGAATGGATATTCCGTGGTTCTATAGATTCCTCCTTGTTTCACAAGGCAGACACCTATATTTACACATCCTTTTATAATAATGTTCAGTCTCAACGCAACCAGAAGTTTGCGACCCGCTTTTCCCTTCAGTTTGGCAGGCCTATGGAAAGTAGTCGTCCTGTGATGGCAATGATGGGATTTGATTGTGGTTATTACCTGCTGAAAGCATTATGTCGTTATGGTCGTTCCTGGTCAGGTCAGGAGGTATATGCTGCTCCGTTGCAAAATGGTTACCGCTTTCGTTATCAAGGTAATTCTGCTGGATTGGCCAATGAATATACCCAATTTGTTCATTACAAGACTGACAATCACATAGACCTTATTTCACCCCATCTTCCATGAAATTACATAAAGCCTTATTGATACTGTCTGCTCTGTTTGTCGGCTCTATGCTGCCACGCTATGCCCACGCACAGATTGGTGAACCTCGTAATCAACTCAGCATAGGAGTCAATGGGGGAATGGTATTCAATACCATGTCGTTTGACCCTACTATCAAGCAGTTGTCTCACAAGGGCAAGTCCTTCGGAGTCACTCTCCGTTATATCTGTGAGAAGTATTTTACCACAGTATGTGCCGTTCAGGCAGAAATCAACTACACTCAACTGGGTTGGGAAGAGGATATTATGAATGCATCAGGACAGCCATTGCCCGATACGTATCAACGCAACATGGACTATCTTCAACTTCCTTTGTTAGCTCGATTGTCATGGGGTAAAGAAAAAGGAGGACTGATGTTCTTCATACTGCTGGGCCCTCAATTAGGTTATTGTATGAACGAGACAGACAAGAGAAGCAGTGAATGGACACTCGCAGAAAGTGGACAACCTGATCGTCCTAACAATGTCTGCCAGCAATATGACTTGAAAATACAAAATAAATTGGATTACGGATTGCTTGGCGGTTTAGGACTGGAATTTAACACGCGCAAAGGTCAGCATTTCATGTTGGATGGTCGTTATTATTATGGATTGAGTGATGTATTCAAAAATGGGAAAAAGGATCCATTCTCTCGTTCATCTCACAGTAGTATCTGTGCTAAATTCACCTACTTGTTCAATTTGTTTGATGAGTAATGGGGACCATGTAGAAACACCAAGGTCTTAGTTGAACCCTATGTTCGTTTCCATATGTTTCAAAGGGTAATTTTGATGAGTATTTGTAAGGAATTCTTACCTATCACCCCAAAATCAGAAATCTATCTCCATTAGGAGAGGAGTGAGATTTACTAAAAAATAATAGCTGTCCAGTACAACTTCCGAGAGTACAAATATCCTGCCGAAGTCCCCAATAATAAAACTTGGGCTTTTGTATTCCCTATTCAGATACCTGAATCGGAATGAGTGGATTCATGTGGGAATTTTTTGTATCTGTTTGAGAAGAATGATATACCTTATGTTATCAAGTTATTTATGAACGCATTCAATCAATTTGTACCGGACAGCTATACTAGCGGATAGTCCCGTTCAGCGATTTGGGTTGAAGCAAAGAACAAAAATCAACGTTCATCGTGAGGTGAGAAACCGCGCTTGACTTCTATGTGGAAATCAAGTTCAACTATGAGTTGCGTCAGGAGTTCTACGAGGCAGAGAGGGACTGGCAACTGGTCGAGGTGGAACGGGTGTTTGGGGAGTTGTTCATCGTATCATTGCCCCATGGAAGTTCCCGCCTTCAAGGCAGGCTTCAGTTCATTGGGCGAGTCGTGGGTGAACATATCCACCCTGGGTCCCCTCTTCGTGAAGAAGTCTGTTCTCAATCCCGTTATACACGCGGATGGCTATCTCGTTGTCCTGTCCGGCCGCACAAACTCCGTGATGTCATATTCATGAGGCGTGGATAACGACATCTGATGACCCACTTCGCGTCCGTTCACATAGACGGTGGTCTCGATGTGTGGACGTTCGAGGAAGAGCCACACCCGTTGTTTTTTCCATGCTTGGGGTATGCCTACCGTTCTTTTGTACCAGGCCATCCCCACGTAGTGTCTGTCGGGCGTGAGGAAGAAAGGATATTTCACGTTGCCCTCTGTGCGGTATTTCTCCATGAAGGGATTGAAGTAGTAGGAGGAATCGTAGGGGGA
>JALERS010000092.1 GCA_022763905.1 Prevotellaceae bacterium
TGGGGAGAGGCTTCAGGTTGGGGAGAGGCTTCAGGTATTACAGCATCAATGGGCTTCCAGCCAATTGTTGCCCCATCCGCAATCGGCTACCAGAGGTACATCCAAACGGCAGGCTTGCGCCATCTCGTAGGTGACAATGGATTCTACTTTGTCTTTTTCTTCAGGATAGACACTGAAGTTCAATTCGTCATGTACTTGGAGTATCATCTGAGAACGAAGCCCTTCTTCCTTGAACCTCCTGGCAATGCGTATCATAGCCAGTTTGATGATATCAGCAGCGCTTCCCTGAATAGGGGCATTGACGGCATTGCGCTCTGCAAAATTCCTTACTACGGCATTGCGTGAGTTGATGTCAGGAAGATAGCGACGACGATGGAAGATGGTTTCCACATATCCCTGCTGACGGGCAGTATCGGTCACTTTCTCAATATATTCCTTGATATGAGGGAAGGTGAGGAAATAATTGTCAATCAATTCTTTGGCTTCGCTTCGGCTGACTCCTATACGTTCAGAGAGCCCAAAGGTGGTGATGCCATATACAATACCAAAATTGGCAGTTTTGGCTTTCCTTCTTTCATCAGCTGTAACACTATCCAAGGGTTTGTGGTAGATTTTTGCTGCAGTAGCGGCATGGATATCATAGCCATCCTGGAAAGCATGAATCATCTGCTGGTCTTGACTCAGATGGGCAAGGATACGGAGTTCTATCTGTGAGTAGTCTGCGGAGAAGAACTCACAACCTTCGTCTGGGATGAATGCTTTTCTGATTTCCTTGCCATCTTCACCTCTTACAGGGATGTTTTGTAGATTGGGATTGCTGCAACTGAGTCTGCCTGTAGCAGTCAGAGCTTGATGGAAGGTGGTATGGATATGACCAGTATGAGGATTGACGAGATGGGGTAGGGCGTCGACGTAAGTAGTGAGGAGTTTTTTCAATCCTCTATATGACAAGATATTTTCAACAATAGGATGTTTCCCTTTCAATGCAGTCAGTACACTTTCAGATGTTTCATATTGTCCCGACTTAGTGCGTTTGGCCTTGCTGTCCAGTTGCATGACGTCAAATAAGATTTCACCTACCTGACGGGGAGAGGAGATATTGAATGGCTGACCAGCCATCTGGTAGATGGTTGCTTCATATCCTTTCATGCGTTCATTCAACTGAGTGGATATTTCTTTTAGGGTGGGGATGTCTACCCGCACTCCGTTGCATTCCATCTCTGCCAATACGGGAACGAGGGGCATTTCTATGTCTTCAAAAAGTGAGAGACCATTGTTGGCCTTGAGTTCTGATTCCAGAATGTCTTTCAGTAGTCTGCAGATATCGGCACGTTGGGCGGTATAGGATGCCCTGCGTGCGGCACTGACCTGCTCCATATTCCATAAGTTTTTTTCCTTGGCAGTTGTAAAGGCATCTTCTATATTGATAGGGGAGAAGTGTAGATAGTTTTCTGCCAGATAGGGAAGGGAATGACGTTGTTCTGGTTGGATGACATAATGGGCCAGTTGGATATCGAAACATTGACCCCTGAGGGGAATTTTGTAACGCGACAGATTGAGCAAGATGCTCTTCATGTCAAAACAGATTTTCAATGAGGACTTATTCTCAAAGAAAACCCGGCATGACTCCAGTTTTCTACTACGTTCTTCTTCATTGCCCGTAAAGGAAAGGTAACAACAACCTTCATGGGCGGAAGAGAAGCCTATTCCTATGATTTCGGCATCAAGAGCGGAAGAAGATGTGGTAGCCAATGAAAAACCGACAGATTTCTCTGCACAAATTTTTTGAATAAAATCAGCTATATCTTTTTCTTCTTCAATGCTTTTGAAGGAGTCTACAGGTGAAATATCCCCTCTGAGAATCTCTTCTTTTTCGTTTTCTTGTGGAGAGGACACAACGGAAGCAAAGAGATCGAGTTGAACGGCCTCGTTTTTTTCTCTTTTTTCTGTCACTGTTTCTCCCAACATTTTTTTCATCAGCGTGCGGAATTCCAATTCACTGAAAATGCGTTTCAGTTCCAGATCATTCCTTTTTTTCTGTAGCAACTTGTCTTCATCCCAGATTAAGGGGACATCGGTCTTGATGGTGACCAGGAATTTGGAAAACAGGACTTGCTCCTTGCTCTCAGCAATCTTTTCTTTTAGTTTGCCCTTGATATCATCCAGATGTTGATAGATTCCTTCAATAGAACCGAATTGTTGAATCAGGTTCACTGCTGTCTTTTGACCAACACCTGGACAACCCGGTACATTGTCAACAGCATCACCCATCAGTCCCAGCATATCTATCACCTGACTGGGACGGGTCAGTCCGTATTTCTCTATTACGTCTGCCGGACCCAGTATCTCGGCATTGTTCTTGCCATGCGACGGATGGATGATGTGGATATGGTCGGTCACCAGTTGGCAGTAGTCTTTATCGGGAGTGACCATGTAGGTTTCAAAGCCTTTTTCTGCTGCCTGTGTGGCTAAAGTGCCGATAACATCGTCAGCTTCGTATCCGCTTTCTTCAAAGATGGTGATACCATAGGCCTTGATGATGTCTTTAATAATAGGTACTGATTCCTGTATGCCTTCAGGTGTTTTGTCACGTTGCGCCTTATAGGCAGGATAGGCTTCATGACGGAAAGTGGGGCCATGGGGGTCGAAAGCTATGGCGATATGAGTAGGGTGTTCTTTCTCCAAGATGTCATTCAGTGTATTCACAAATCCCATGATGGTAGATGTGTTGAAACCTTTGGAATTGATTCTGGGAGAACGCATTAAAGCATAGAATGCACGGTATATCAATGCGTAGGCATCTAGTAGAATAAGTTTTTTCATATCCAATCTATGGCATTATGCTGTAAAATTAAATAAATAATATGAGGTGAAATTTTTTTATTTCGTATTTTTGTACTGAAATTACAACCAAGTGAATGCCCTATCGTTAGTCAGAAAGTGTATAGAACCCGAGTTGGAACGGTTTTCTCAAGTATTTGATGAAAGTCTTTCCACATCCAGTTCTTATTTGTCGCAGATTCTATCCTCTGTAAAACATAAGGGCAAACTCATGCGTCCCATTCTGCTTCTGCTTGTCGCCAAAGACAGTGGAGAACCTACAGATGCGTCCTTTCTGTCGGCAGTGACACTGGAGATGATTCATTCTGCCAGTCTTATCCACGACGATGTGGTGGACGATAGTGATGAACGTAGAGGAAAAGCTTCTGTCAATGCCACTTATGGCAACCAGGTGGCGGTTCTGGCGGGTGATTACCTTCTTTCCAATGCCCTTATCAAAGCCTGTGAAACCTGCAGTATACCTATCGTAACACGGATTGCAGACCTAGGCAGGCAATTGGCAAAAGGAGAAATTGTGCAGATGAAAAACGCTTCTGTCAATGCATTGTCAGAAGAGGGATATTTCAATGCCATACAACTCAAGACTGCTGCTCTCTTTTCTACCTGTGCCGAATTGGGTGCCCTGTCGGTAGGTGCCTCGCAAGAGCGTATGGCATGGGCGAAATCATTAGGTGAACATATCGGTATATGCTTCCAGATACGGGACGACATATTCGATTACTATAACGATAATGTCGGCAAACCTACCGGTAATGACCTTCGAGAAGGAAAGATTACTCTTCCTTTGGTAAATGCACTCAACCGCTTTCCGGATGCTTATATGCTTTCTTTAGCGGAAAAAGCCAGATCTCTGACTATTACCGAGAAAGAAATTGCCGAACTGGTAGCGTTTGCGAAAGATAAAGGGGGAATAGATTATGCCCGTAAAGTAATGTATGATAGGGCGGAAACAGCCCGCCAGATGCTGGCTGAAGTTCGTCACGAGCCTATCCGTGAGGCATTGAATCAATATATAGACTTTGTGGTAGAGCGCACCTCTTGAATGTAGCCTATTCTACTTTTTTCAGTCAACTTCTGTTGTCAATCCAAGCATTTTATTTTTCCATTGGATGCTTGCCTTCATTTGAGGGATTGAAGGCACGTCTCCGTACTATCATTTGTTTTGCTATTATAAGGAGTCGTACTGCCCCAAGCATTCATGGTGCTCTCCAAAAGAGTCATCGGTGCTCTCCAAAAGAGTCATCGGTGCTCTCCAAAAGAGTCATCGGTGCTCTGCAAAAGAATCTTCGGTGCTTTGCAAAAGAATCGTCGGTGCTCGGCAAAAGAATCGTCGATGCTCGGCAAAAGAATCGACGATGCTCGGCAAAAGAATCGACGATGCTAAGAGGAAGCAGTCAATATACTCTCAGAAACCACTTAACTGCTATGCCGTGGGAGAAAGTAAGATACTTGCTTTTCCGATAGAGTCCATACAAAATCCTGTCAGTTGACTCCTTCAGGGACCTTTTGACCTCTTCAGATATCTCTCCAGTAACCCTCTGCTTCTTTGGTGAGAGGGCAGGGGAGAGACTCTTTTCTGTGTAGGAAAGATTAGAACAGATGAACGGTTTTACCAGTCAAATCCGTCAGAATATTGTTCGCAAGACTGCTGGCTCCTATTCTGAAAAATTCTGTGTATAGCCATTCCTTGCCCAGTACTTCCTTTACAATGGTATAGTAGGCAACAGCTTGTTCTGTGGTGCGTACACCTCCTGCAATCTTGATACCCACCTTTCTACCAGTGGTATCAAAGTATTCCTTGATAGCCTGACACATTACATAGACTGCCATAGGAGTGGCACTTACTTCTATCTTACCTGTAGAAGTCTTGATGAAATCCGCTCCGCTGTACATGGACAGAATGGCAGCTTTCTTGATATTTTCAGCTGTCTTCAGGGCACCTGTTTCCAGAATTACCTTCAGATTGCTCTCTTCTCCTACAATGGCTTTGGCTTCTTCTATCTCATCACATACCTGTTCGTAGTCACCTGCCAGAAAGAAACCGACAGGAAGTACGATGTCTATCTCTGTGGCTCCGTCTTTCAAGGCCAGAGAGGTTTCTATGGTCTTGACTTCTGGAAATGTCTGTGAGGAAGGAAAACCGCCTGCCACACAGGTGATTTCTACACCGTCTGCTTCCAACGACTCACTGACTATCTTTGCAAAACGTGGATAGACACAGATGGCAGCAGGGTGGGGGAATGTAGGATTTTCTTCGGTGAAATCATTGATTTTCTCTGTCAATGCCAGGATACTGTCTTCATTGTCAGTAACAGTCAGTGAAGTGATTTCTATGGTGCTGAAGAGAAAACGTTTTACATCATTGGTGTTGTTTTCCGAGACCTTTTCCAAGATGGCTTTCACTGCTTTTTCGGCGTCTTCATCTTTCAGGCGGGTGTTGTAGAGGTTGAGAGCGGTGTCATACTTAGATGTCATCTTTCCATCGTCAATTCGTTGCAGTTTCATGTTCTTATTTGAGTTTGTGGTTGTTGATATGTCTTGTTGCGTCTCTGCGGGTCTTTTTTTCAAAGGATTGTTTCAGCGCTTCGGTCAAGTCTACATGGGTCTGATTGGCCAGACAGACCAGTACCCACAGGATGTCTGCCATTTCTTCTGAAGGATCCGTCTTCTCACCTTCCTTGAAGGATTGGTCTCCATACTTCCGGCTCATGATTCTGGCGAGTTCGCCTACCTCTTCCGTCAGACAGGCCATATTAGTGAGTTCGCTGAAATAACGAACCCCATAGGTCTTTATCCACTCGTCCACCATCTGCTGGATTTCTCTGAGTGTCAGATTTTTGTTGTCAATTTTCTCGTTCATAACTCATTACATGGTTAACAGATGTCAGCATTGTCAGATAGATATACCCTGGCAGTTACTTCTATTGTAATCTGTTCGCCTGATGGCCAACGTGACAGGCGGCAAATATCCTACCTCTTCTTCCTACGGCAGTACCTTTTGCCGCCGGTGCCTCATGATGGGTGAATGTCTATTCTTTGTTATGCGAATCCATGCAGATGGTGACCGGACCATCGTTGATCAGCGATACTTTCATGTCGGCCCCGAATTCTCCTGTCATGACTTCTTTACCAAGCAGTTGGGACAATTGGTTGCAGAAATACTCATACAAGGGAACAGATATCTCGTGACGAGCTGCCCGCAACCAGCTGGGACGGTTGCCCTTCTTGTAGGAAGCGTATAGTGTAAACTGGCTTACTACCATCACCTCGCCGTCTACATCGGTGACGGATCGGTTCATAACACCTTGTTCGTCGTCAAAGATACGCAGACCAATGGTTTTTTTGGCTAACCAGTCCGCATCGTTCTCCGTATCTTCTTCACAGATACCTACCAATACCATCAATCCTTGACCAATGGATGATTTAACATGGCCGTCAATGGTGACAGAAGCCTGCCGTACTCTTTGAATGACAATGCGCATAGGAGATAGTGGGATATTGATTGCTGGACAAAATTAGTTCAAATTCATGTTATAGACTTTCTTTTTCATAGGATTTGTGGAAATAATTATGCACCAGCATGCCCTTGCTTTTACCAATGGATTTAATAAGTTGTTCAACATCAGCTTCTTTGATACGTTTGACACTCTTGAAGTCTTTCAGCAATTGGGCTTGGGTCTTTTCACCTATGCCTGGTATATCATCAAGTTCTGAATGAAGGGCCCGTCGGCTACGTTTTTCTCTATGGAACTTGATGGCAAAGCGATGTACTTCATCTTGCATGCGTGTAAGCAGATGGAAGAGTTCACTGTCCGGTTGCAGTCCTATCACATTGGGAGGAAATCCATAGAGTAGTTCATGGGTTCTGTGTTTCTCGTTCTTGGCCAGTCCTGCTATAGGTATATCCAGGTAGAGTTCATCTTCAACTACCTCTCTGACACAGTTCATCTGACCGATGCCGCCGTCTGTGATGATCAAGTCAGGCATCTCCTTGCCTTCTTCTATCAGGCGACTGTATCTTCTGCGAACCACTTCCTGCATGGAGGCATAGTCGTCAGGGCCTGTGACGGTCTTGATATGGTACTTCCTGTAATCCCCTTTTGAAGGCTTCAGTCGCTTGAAGACTACACAGGCAGCTACGGCATCTGTACCCGAGATGTTCGAATTGTCAAACAGTTCGATATGCATCGGAAGTTCCGGCAACTGCAGTTGCTCCTGTATTTCTTTCATCAGGCGTACATTCCGTTGCTCGGGATTCAGCTTTTCAGATTGCTTCAGCCGGTCAAACTTATATTGCTTCACATTGAGACCTGACAGATTCAGAAGGTTTTTCTTGTCACCTCGTTGAGGTATGGTCAATGTGATGGAAGGGTCGGGGAAATCAATAGGGAAGGGGACAATGATTTCCTTGGCATGGCTTTGGAATCGTTCCCGCATCTCCACGATGCCCATCAGAAGGAGTTCTTCTGCACTCTCCTCAAGCCTTTTTCTATATTCAAAAGTAAAGGCCTGTACAATGCTTCCCTGTACTACATGCAGATAATTGATGTAAGCAGAATGCTCATCGGTCTCCATGTTGAAGACATCCATATGGGCATTTCCTGCCTGTACAATTTCACTCTTCGCCTTGAAGTGGCTCAGTGCATCATATCTTTCCTTGATGACTTGTGCTTCCTCGAAACGCATTTCCTTGGCTAATTCTTCCATTTCGTTGCGCATCTTCTTGAGGATTTCCCGCACGTTGCCTTTAAGAATCTCCTTGCAGTCCTCCACATTTTTCATGTAGTCTTCTTCCGACTGCTGTCCTATGCATGCCCCTTTGCATTTTTTCATGTGATAGTTCAAGCATACCTTGTACTTTCCTGCTTGAATGTCTTCTTTCTTTAAGGGTAAACGACATTTTCTGGGCTGATAGAGGGTGTCCATCAGGTCCAATAGCGCATAGAGGGTAGGTTCATGACTGTAGGGGCCAAAATAGGTGCCCGCTTTTAGGTCAATATGTCTGGTCTTGAAGATACGCGGAAAAGGTTCTTTGGTAATACATATGGAAGGGTAGGTCTTATCGTCTTTCAGAAGAATGTTGTACTTGGGTTTGTACTTTTTGATCAGATTGTTTTCCAGCAGCAAGGCATCTGTCTCCGTTTCGACTACTATATAATGTATGTCTCTGATTTTGCTGACCAGCATAGCCGTTTTCCTGTTTTGGTCCTTGTTGAAATAAGAGCTTACCCGCCGCTTCAGATTCTTCGCTTTCCCTACATAGATAATAGTTCCCTCTTCATCCAGATATTGGTAGCTTCCGGGCTTCTCTGGCAAACTTAAGACAATGGACTTAAGTCGCACCTTCCAATCGTTGCTGTCTTCCTTCTTGTCAACCATGTGTTATAAGGATGCAGGTTTTTTGATTTTATCTTTTGTTTGTCAACCCATTACCCAACATGTGTTCCACGAGGAACAAGAGGTTAACGGTGCATAAGAACCAACAGCACGTTGATATCACTAGGGGATACACCCGGTATTCTGCTTGCTTCCGCCAGGGTTTCCGGGTCGATGCGTTCCAGTTTTTGACGGGATTCCATCGAAAGATGTGTCAATTCTTTATAATTGAACTTACCTCTTATACGGATGTTCTCCAGACGATTCATCTTTTCCGCCAGCTGTCTTTCCCGGTCTATATAGCCATGGTATTTCAATTCAATCTCGGCTGCCTCAACGGTTTCTTCCCGTTGCGTATCGATAAGGTTGATTTGTTCGGACAATTCGGGAATTATTTCTGAGAGGTTCTTGAAGTTCAATTCCGGTCTTACCAACAGGGCATCCAGTTTCATTCCATGCAATAGGGGAGCAGTGCCCATCGATTCTGCCGAGGGGTTAATCTTATCTGTTGCTACTGAATACTCTTTACAGAAAGAAAGCAGTTGACGAATATTCTCCTGCTTCTTTTCAAACATTTCTTTGCGTTTTTCATCGATAAGTCCGTAATGAATCCCATAAGGAGTAAGGCGTGCATCCGCATTGTCTTGACGAAGAAGGATGCGGAACTCGGCACGGGAAGTAAACATCCTGTAAGGCTCATCTACCCCTTTTGTTACCAGGTCATCGATTAAGACGCCGATATAGGATTCATCCCTTTTCATCACAAACGGGTCTCTTCCCTGAATCATACAGGCTGCATTGATGCCGGCTACCAGTCCCTGACCCGCAGCCTCCTCATATCCTGTGGTTCCGTTGACTTGTCCTGCCAGAAACAGACCTCTTACTTTCTTGGATTCCAATGAATGATTCAAGAGAGTAGGGTCAAAATAATCGTATTCTATCGCATAGCCCGGACGGTAGATAACAAGGTTTCTGAAAGCGGGAATCTGTTTCAGTCCCTCTAATTGAACATCCAGTGGCATGCTTGAAGAAAACCCGTTCAGATAGTATTCATGTGTATTTGTCCCTTCGGGTTCAATAAATAGCGGATGTTGTTGCTTGTCAGGGAAGGTATGAAGCTTGGTTTCTATACTCGGGCAGTACCGAGGGCCGGTACTCTGTATCTCTCCATTGTAGAGAGGAGAGTCTTTCATTCCCTTTTCCAATACATCATGAACGTCCTTGTTGGTACTGCCTATCCAGCATGACAACTGGGGTAGGGACCTGCCTTCAGTTATGTAGGAAAAACGATGAAAATCATTATCTCCTTGCTGTTCTTCCAGCAGGGAGAAGTCGATGCTTCGGCCATCAATGCGTACAGGAGTACCTGTTTTCAGTCTGCCTGTCGTGATGCCGTGACATGAGATGGATTCGGAAAAATGCAGGCTGGCAGGTTCGGAAATACGGCCACCGGGGATATGGTTATGTCCCACGTGTAAAAGTCCGTTGAGGAAAGTACCTGCAGTGACAATGACAGCCTGGGCGCTGAAGGTAACATTCCAGATGGTGCGTACCCCTACAACAGTATTGTTTTCGACGAGCAGTTCTTCTGCCTGGTCCTGCCAAAGGCACAGGTTGTCTGTGTTTTCCAGTATTTCGCGCCATTTGGCACTGAAGCGCATACGGTCACACTGAGCTCTTGGACTCCACATGGCAGGTCCTTTGGAGAGGTTGAGCATGCGGAATTGGATGGCAGTTTCGTCTGTGACAACGCCCATCATACCCCCCAGAGCATCTATTTCCCTTACAATCTGTCCTTTTGCTATGCCTCCTACAGCAGGATTGCAACTCATCTGGGCTATCTTTTCCATATCCATGGTGATGAGACATGTCTTTGCCCCCATTCGTGCAGCGGCATGGGCGGCTTCGCATCCTGCATGTCCGGCTCCGACTACCAGTACGTCAAATTGAAAATCTGCTTTCATCTTCATGTGCTAAATCAAAAGCAAAGTTACTTTATTTTTATCTTTCCCACTTTGTCTTCTTCTTATTTTCATGAGTGAGATGCCTGGAGAAGAAGAGGGTTGTGTCTTTCTGCTGTCAGGAAGCACAGGCGATGGGACGTGTCTCTCTGAAGGTTTTCCAGGCAGATGAGACTTGCCTGGTCCTTTCGATACGGAGTCAGTGGAAGACGGCAGGTCTTCCCAATGGGCCCAATAGCGGAATGAAACCGTTTCTGCAGAGAAAAGGGGAAATACGGAATGAGTGGAGAGGGACTTTCTTCTATCGGTATGCCCTAAGACAATTGTTTTTATAAAAATATGTACATGAAAATGCCCGAATAGTTGGTGGAAAGGAAACTTTTAGGTATTTTTGCACATTGGAGAAGAAACAGGTTCTCCTGTCTCAACAGAGGCAGATGGTTCCGGCAACTATTTTTTTAATTCAATAATTTCAATTATTCTATGTGGTTAATTAATTCATCAATCGGCAAGAAGGTTTTGATGTCCGTCACAGGTATGGCATTAATCCTTTTCCTGACGTTCCACGCATGTATGAATGTGGTAGCCCTCATTGACGGAGATGCATACAATATGGTATGCGAATTCTTGGGCACTAACTGGTATGCGTTGGTTGGAACCGCTGCATTGGCAGCTTTGGCAGTAGTGCATATTCTGTATGCCGTCATCCTCACCTTAGAGAACCGTAAGGCTCGTGGTAACAATCGTTATGCAGTTACCGCCAAGCCTGAGAAGGTAGAGTGGGCTTCTCAGAATATGTTTGTTTTGGGTGTTATCGTCATCCTGGGACTGTTCCTCCATCTTTACAATTTCTGGTTCAACATGATGTTTGCAGAGTTGGTAGGTATGGAAGGTATGTTTGCTCCTACTGACGGATATGCTTTCATCCAGCAGACATTCAGTTGTCCTGTTACCGCTGTCCTCTATCTCATATGGTTGGCAGCATTGTGGTTCCATCTGAGTCATGGTTTCTGGAGTTCTCTTCAGACACTTGGTCTTAGCGGCAAGACCTGGTTCTGCCGTTGGAAGTTGATTGGAATCATTTGGGTTTCTGTCGTTATCATACTCTTCGCTGTGGTGGTATTGGCATTCGCCTTGTGCCCTGACTGCGCAGGTTCATACTGTTAACCCCTTCAAAACTCATTAGATATGGCAACTATCAATTCTAGAATACCTGAAGGTCCTATCGCTGAAAAATGGACCAATTATAAAGCTCACCAGCGCCTGGTAAATCCCAAGAACAAGCTCAAGCTGGACGTTATCGTAGTAGGTACCGGTCTGGCAGGCGCCAGTGCTGCTGCTTCCTTGGGCGAGATGGGCTTCAATGTGCTCAACTTCTGTATCCAGGATTCTCCCCGTCGTGCTCACTCTATCGCTGCACAGGGAGGTATCAATGCCGCCAAGAACTATCAGAACGATGGTGACTCCGTATACCGTCTGTTCTATGATACGGTCAAGGGTGGTGACTATCGTGCCCGTGAGGCCAATGTATACCGTCTGGCAGAAGTCAGCAACAATATTATCGACCAGTGTGTAGCACAGGGAGTTCCCTTTGCACGTGAATATGGAGGTATGTTGGCCAACCGTTCCTTCGGTGGAGCACAGGTAAGCCGTACCTTCTATGCCAAAGGTCAGACAGGCCAGCAGTTGTTGCTCGGTGCCTATTCTTCTTTGAGCAAGCAGGTACATGATGGTAAGGTGAAACTCTACACCCGTTACGAAATGGAAGACGTGGTGATAGTAGACGGTCGTGCACGCGGTATTATTGCCAAGAATCTTGTTACAGGTAAACTGGAACGCTTCTCTGCCAATGCCGTTGTTATCGCTACCGGTGGTTATGGCAACACTTACTTCCTGTCTACCAATGCAATGGGTTGTAACTGTACAGCTGCTATCCAGTGCTATCGTAAGGGTGCTTATTTTGCCAATCCTTCCTATGTACAGATTCACCCCACCTGTATCCCTGTTCATGGTGACAAGCAGTCCAAGCTGACTCTGATGTCTGAGTCCTTGCGTAACGACGGACGTATCTGGGTTCCCAAGAAATTGGAAGATGCCCAGAAGTTGCAGTCTGGACAGATTAAGGGAAGTGACATTCCTGAAGAAGACCGTGACTACTATCTGGAGCGCCGTTATCCTGCCTTTGGTAACCTTGTTCCCCGTGACGTTGCTTCCCGCGCCGCCAAGGAACGTTGTGATAAAGGTTATGGCGTGAATAATACAGGTCTGGCTGTTTTCCTTGACTTCTCTGAGTCTATTGAGCGTTTGGGCATTGACGAAATCCGTCAGCGCTACGGCAACCTCTTTGATATGTATGAGGAAATCACTGATGTTAATCCCGGTGAATTGGCAAAGGAAATCAATGGTGTGAAATACTACAACCCCATGATGATTTTCCCTGCCATCCACTATACCATGGGTGGTATCTGGGTAGACTATGAACTTCAGACTTCTATTCCCGGTCTGTTTGCTATCGGTGAGTGTAATTTCTCTGACCACGGAGCTAACCGTCTGGGTGCTTCTGCTTTGATGCAGGGTCTGGCAGATGGTTATTTCGTACTGCCTTATACTATCCAGAACTACCTCGCCGATCAGGCTATCTGGCCACACATTTCTACAGATACCATTGAGTTTGCTGAAACCGAGAAGGCCGTTGATGCAGAAATCGACCGTCTGATGAATATCAAGGGTAAGCGTTCTGTAGACTCCATCCATAAGGAATTGGGTCATATCATGTGGGAACATGTAGGTATGGGCCGTACCAAAGAAGGTTTGGAGAAAGGTCTTGAACTGTTGAAGAACATCCGTAAGGAGTTCAATACCAATTTGTTCATTCCTGGAACGAAGGAAGGTCTCAATGTAGAGCTCGACAAAGCCATCCATCTGCGCGACTTCATCCTTATGGGTGAACTGATTGCCAACGATGCTCTCCATCGTGAAGAGTCTTGTGGTGGTCATTTCCGTGAGGAACACCAGACAGAAGACGGCGAAGCCAAGCGTGATGATGAGAACTTCTTCTATGTAGGCTGTTGGGAATACCAGCAGAATGACGATACCAAGCCCACCCTTATCAAAGAACCGCTTGAGTATGAAATTATCAAGGTACAGACACGTAATTATAAGAACTAACCATGGAAAAGATTATCAGTTTCACTCTCAAATATTGGAAGCAGAATGGTCCTAAGGACAAGGGTCATTTTGAACAGCGGGAAATGAAGGACATCACCGGTGATACCTCTTTCCTGGAAATGCTCGATATCCTCAACGAGCAACTGATTGAGGAAGGTAAGGAGCCGTTTGTCTTTGACCATGACTGCCGTGAAGGTATCTGTGGTATGTGCTCCTTGTATATTAACGGTACTCCTCATGGCAAGACCGAACAGGGTGCTACTACCTGCCAGTTGTATATGCGCCGTTTCAATGACGGTGACGTGATTACCGTAGAGCCTTGGCGTTCTGCCGCTTTCCCTGTTATCAAGGACTGTATGGTAGACCGTACCGCTTTCGACAAGATTATCCAGGCGGGTGGTTATACCTCTATCCGTACCGGACAGGCACAAGATGCCAACGCCATTCTTATTCCCAAGACTGATGCCGACGAGGCTATGGACTGCGCTACCTGTATAGGTTGCGGTGCCTGTGTAGCTGCTTGCAAGAATGGTTCTGCGATGCTCTTCGTTTCTTCCAAGGTGAGCCAGTTGGCTCTCTTGCCTCAAGGACGTGTAGAAGCAGCCAAGCGTGCTAAGGCTATGGTAGCCAAGATGGACGAACTGGGCTTTGGCAACTGCACCAATACACGTGCTTGCGAGGCTGTATGTCCCAAGAATGAGACCATTGCCAACGTAGCCCGTCTCAACCGTGAGTTTATCAGCGCCAAACTGGCTGACTGATCAGCTACGTGTTCCTCCTAACAGAGGGTAGATGTTTCTTTAGAAAATATGCCGTCAGGTTGCTGACGGCATATTTTGTAGGTAGTATCCTGTCCTCTGTTTCGGCCATTCCGCCTTTCTCTTGACCATTGGCTAACAGGAATAATAGGTTTTTCGGCCTGAATATATTCAGCGATGACCATCCGAGAAGTGGTTGTAGGAAAGCTTCCTGTAGCCTGAAGTTATTACCTATATTATATATTATGGTATAGTATACCATCGGAGGGATTCCTTTCTGTCCTTTTAGTCCCCTTTTTACCCTGCCAGCCACAGGAATCGTTAGAGGATGGAGTCTCCTCAGAGATAGTTGTATCAACCTCCTCTCTTCCTTGACAAGAGACTTTATGTCAGGAGAAGTGCGCCTTTCAAGGAGACGATAGGACCATTGTCCATGCTTCCTTCCTTGTCCCATTGGTCGCAGCAGGTTGTTTTGAGGGCCTATGTGATATCAACACATCGTTTTTTCCTGCGAGATGACAGCTGTCAACTACCCAATGACAGGAGACATTTTCCGCTTCGCGGATGCCGAAAAATCTCTGTGACCCACTTGTCCATCTCGTGGGATAATTGTACCTTTGCT
>JALERS010000011.1 GCA_022763905.1 Prevotellaceae bacterium
GAGATAACTCCCATAAGGACACCTATTTTTGCCATTTGCGAACTCTTGATAAGGCCTGTGGAGTAAGCAATCGCATTGGGAGGAGTAGAAATAGGCAATGCCATAGCAAAAGAAGCCGACAAAGCAACACCTATAATTAGGACTACTGTACCTCCTATTCCTGCCAACTGGCTTTCCATACCCTTGCCTACTGCGCAGAGGATGGGAACCATCAAGGCAGCCGAAGCACTGTTGGAAATAAAGGTTGAGAGCAACCAGCAAATAATACCGCCGCCAACCAAAACCAATAGAACAGGCCATGTGCTAAACGGAATAGCTTTTACAAGAGCATCAGCCAGACCCGTCTTGTCCATTCCAAGACCTAAGGCAAAACCACCTGCTACCATCCACAATACAGCCCAATCCAACTGCTGAAGATCCTTAGCTCCGATAATACCCGTTGCAGAGAAAACTCCCACTGGGAACAAAGCTACCACATAGGGATTTACACCCAGTGTCTTACCAAAGCACCATAGAAGAATCGTTGCTACCAAAGTAATATAGATGGTTGTGGTCTGCCAACCTTGCTGAGCACCTCCTTCTATCTTCAGTTCAATCTTCTTGGAAGAGAATCCATAAATAGTACGCAGAACTACCCATGCTATCAGCAATATGACTACCATGAGGGGAAACATCATCATCATCCAGTCGGGGAAACCAATATTGTAACCCAAACCGCCTTCGCTGACAGCCTTGTTGATATAACCTAAGGCAATACCATTGGGAGGGGTACCAATAGGCGTTGCTATACCTCCGATATTACAACCGATAGGTATTGCCAATGCCAATGCTATACGACCCTTTTCGTTCTCCGGCAAGGACTTGAGCACAGGAGCCAAAAAGGTCAGCATCATTGCTGCTGTAGCAGTATTGGAAATGAACATGGAGAAGATTGCTGTAACGAATATAAAGCCCAACAGTACCACATTGCTGTTGGTTCCAAAAGGTTTAAGCATCACACGCGCCAGTGTCACATCCACTCCACTCTTGGATGCTACCAATGCCAAAACAAAACCTCCCAGGAAAAGCATTACAGTCTGATCAGCGAAACAAGACATTATAGCCTTGTAACTAATCAAGCCACTTACTTTGCCCAACTCTTGTGTCACTTCATCAAGTTCCCTTTGAGAATCAGGGAAATTGTCAGGATTGATTAGGCAGGCTAATGAACTGTCACTCACTGTAAACAACATTACGACAATGATAAGTACGGAAGTAACCCAAGCCGGTACCACTTCAAGTATCCACATCAATGCCGCAAACACGAAAATAGCAATCATACGCTGTTGAAGGATTGTCAGGTCAGGAATCCCAAAAGCTGTTGAGGGAAGATTCCACAACAACAGGGAAACCAGCACAACAACCAACAGTTTGATTGTCTTGACAAGATTTGCTCTCATGATATTTTTTATTTATTGATTGAATTCCTAATTATCTTACTGCAAAACCTTGCAAAGGTACATGTTTTTAAACAATCTATTGATGAAAACGAATTATAAAAACGCTTATATCACCTGAAAATTGAGTACAAAACAGGCCTCCCCGGCTCTTTATTGCTATTTGAAGATAAATCTGGGCTCATTTTCATCTTCCTTTCCTATCTTTGCTGTCGAAATTACCGATACACCATCAAATGGAAATAATACTCTCTGACGAAATACGCCAAGTCTGGCCGCAACTTTGTGTGGCTGCCATTGAAGCTTCCGTTATCAACACACCTCACAATGACAGTCTGTGGGAAGAGATGTTCCAGGAAGAGAAAACTCTTTCCGAACGTTACTCACCCGACAGTTTGAAAAGCCGCCCGGGAATTGAAGCCACTAGGAAAGCATACAGGGCACTGGGCAAAGACCCCAGCCGCTATCGTCCTTCCAATGAAGCCCTGGTCAGAAGATTTCTGCAAGGCAAGCATCTTTATGAAATTTCCACTCTTGTTGACTTGAACAATCTGGCATCTATCCGGTGGGCCTACAGCATCGGAGGATTTGACCTGGACCTTATCAACGGCAACAGACTCATATTAGGTATCGGACAAAAGGATGAACCTTATGAAGGTATTGGCAGAGGTCCGCTCAATATAGAGAATCTTCCCGTCTACCGTGACCTGACAGGAGGTATTGGGACACCTACCAGTGACAACGAACGCACCAAAATTTCTCTTTCCACCCGCCGGCTACTATTCTTGGTTAACGGATATGATGGAAACTGCGACCTGACCTTGCGCTGTGGAAAAGACTTGCAGGAATTACTCAGAAAATATGCCCAAAGTGATGGAGGAACACTTACTCTCATTACAGGACAATAAGATAACCATTTGCGGCTGACTCCTTTCGGAATCAGCCGCAAATGGCATGTAACCCTATCTAGATACCTTATTTCTTCTTAGCATACAGAACCGGATTGGTTTCCGTATCGTTGTACATCTTCATCTGCTTGTACACTTTCATATATTTTCTCCCTGCCTCAATATCAGCCAGAAGAGTATCAATAGCTGCCGAAAGGTCTTTTTGCTGCTCCAACAATACGGCTAGTTTCTGGCGGCATTTTTCTATATGCTCTGCTGATGCATCAGTACGTTCTGCCTGCTCTCTCATATGGTAAATCTTTAGGGCCAAAATTGACAAGCGGTCAATGGCCCAAGCAGGACTTTCCGTATTGATGGTAGCATCTGGCAAAGTCTTGGTCTGTGCATAAAGAGTCAGAAAATAACTATCTATTCGCTCCACCAGGTCAGTACGGTCTTGATTGCTCTTGTCTATCCGACGTTTGATGGCCAATGCTTCTACTGGATTTATCTCCGGGTCACGGATAATATCCTCTAAATGCCATTGTACCGTATCTATCCACGCCTTGAGATATAGGTCAGATTCAATACCTTGAGCATAAGGATTCTGGATAGGAGTATCTACATGGTCATGTAGGTGGTAGTCATTGATGGCCGCCTCAAAGATGGGCTGGCATAAGGCTGTAAACTTCATCTGTAATACTATTGATGGCTAAAATTCTTTTTGGCAAAGATAAGGTTTCCCGACTAGGCTACCAAATGAATAGCAGAAAAAAACATAATTTTGTATTGTGAAAGCGATAATTGACGATAAGATTCCCTATATCCGGAGCGAAGCTGAACGTTTGTTTGACTCAGTGGTCTATTTACCCGGACATATGATAAGCCCTGCAGATGTAGCCGATGCCGATGTACTGATAGTCCGCACACGCACCCATTGCAACTCAACCTTGTTGGAAGGTAGCAAAGTGCAGTTTATAGCTACTGCTACTATTGGTTATGACCATCTTGACACCCAATGGCTGGACTGTCATCATATTGGTTGGAGTAATTGTCCGGGATGCAATGCGTCTTCAGTAGGCCAATACATCGAGTCGTGCCTCCTGCTTCTAATGAATGACCATATCATTCCTGCCCATCCTACAGTGGGCATTGTCGGTGTAGGACATGTTGGAAGCCAAGTTGCCTTGAAATTGGAGCTCTTGGGATGTAAGGTACTACCTTGCGACCCTCCAAGGGCAGAACGGGAAGACAAGGAGAGCTTTTATTCTCTTGAAGAACTGGTTTCTTCATGCCATGTCATCACTTTCCATACCCCTTTGACAAAAGAGGGCCGCCATGCAACTTTCCATCTTGCTGACAAGAAGTTTTTTGACCATCTTTCCCTACAGCCTGTCATCATCAATGCAGCCAGAGGAGGAGTCGTAGATGAACACGCATTGCTGGAAGCAATGGACAACCGCCTTGTCAGAAAGTGTATCATTGATACATGGGAGAACGAGCCCAACATCTCTCCTTCTTTATTGCAACGAGCTTACATTGCCACTCCTCACATTGCCGGGTATTCTGCTGACGGCAAATGCAATGCCTCTCGAATGGCTCTTGAAGCTGTATGCCGCCATTTCGGATGGAAAGAAGACATCCATATCTGTCCTCCTGAACTTTCTTCGCCTATCATTCCAGCATCTGACTCCAGAGAAAGAGCCCTGCAATTATACAATCCTCTTCATGACTCTGTCCTATTAAAGGAACATCCGGAAAGATTCGAATCTTTGCGCAACAATTATCCTGTACGAAGGGAAATGTTTCCTGATACATGTCACTTTCATATTGAGAAGTGAGATGTTGGATAACTACACCCGGCCAACCATCAGGACTTATCCCAATCATTGGCCTGGTCACTAACGAGGAAAGACCTTAACGGTTTTCCCGATAATGTCTGTATATACGGGCAGCAGCCTCAGGATTATTGGTCGTAACGAAATCGGCTCCTCTGTGATTGGTATAAATGATATCACTTTCGGCATCAATTGTCCAAATATTGATGGTCATTCCCAATTCATGGGCACGAGCAATGGCTTCATCAGAGGTCTTGGCCTGTGTATAATCCAATCCCGTGATGCCCAATTGATGTAATTGGTCAGGAGTCAGGTTTCCGTTGAGATATGCCACTTTGGCAGTGGGGTCGTTCTTGACAACTTCTTTACAGGCCTCCAGGCTGAATGAAATGTATTCAACTCTGTTTTCCAAACCCATACGCTTCACCATAGCCATACAGGAGTCAATCGCTTGACAGTTTTTTGCCTCTGTACTATGATTTTTGACTTCAATAATCAACTTGGTAGGGCCATCATCTTCTGCAAGTATATTGAGGAAATCCTGCAACTCCGGTATTTTTTCTCCATTGCTGAGCGTCAGATTTTTTACTTGTTCATATGTTGAGGTCTGCAATGTGACACCATTGAGAGTGGCATCATGGTTGACCACAACATGCCCGTCTGTAGTTAGCCAGACATCTGTTTCTGAACCAAAGAAATGTTGGGACAAAGCATTTTTCAGAGATGAACGGGAGTTCTGAGCTGAACCTGGTAGATTCCAATGTCCACGATGGGCAATGACCTGAGAACCTTGTGGCAATTCATCAACCAGTTCGAACCTTACATTTCCCAAATCCTGCTTCCTTTCACCACGGACCAAGAACAATCTGTATCCTCCCGTTTGCAGTCCTACAGGCAAGTTGACACGAATACAACCCTTTTCTGATGCCATCATCTCTACTTGGGAAACATAGGAGACACTACCCTCATTGGACTGGAAATATATCTGATCTCCATCGGCAAATCCTTCTCCATAAATATAATAACCTTTACCAGCCAACACCTTGAGTCCGGAAATGGTCTTTACTTCGGTTACCATATCTGCCTGCTCGACTCCTTGCATAGTAGAAACTCTCTTCCATACTGCAGCTACCTCGTCGGCCGTCAACGGACTGTCATAGACTCTCGCCATCAGGACATCTCCCTTAATGGATGTATTGGCTACCGTCGCAGAACTAGGGTCTGCACCAATACAGAAATAATAGCAACTTTTTGACGGGAATTTAAAACTGCCTGATGCGGCAATTGTATTCTTCAGTTCACCATTAATATATATATAGGCCTTGCCTTCTGATTGATTCCATACGCCCACTATGTGATACCACACTCCCGGTTCGGGAACCACCTGAGAATTGGCCCACTTCCAACTACCTCCCACATGAGGAAGGAAACATATTTGATTGGTTTGCTGAGGAACAGATTGCTTCTTGCTGATTAAGAATCCCGAGCCTCCCGACTGATGACTGGAAAACCACTTGGCTTCTGAATCTGACAAGGGTGGATCAAAATTAAACCTTACCATCGATTCAAAGGTATGTCCATCAGCCAAAGCGTCCTGAATAGCCTGACTGGTGGCATAACTTATCTTATACCACTGAGCAGCTGTTCCCGACCATGGATTATCGAAATGGGCTGCATAACAACCGAAACGATCATTGAATCGGGTTTGAGGATTCCCTATTCCCTCCACTGTATTGTGCATGGGAGATATATCAGTAGCAGAACCATCTGCATTGAACTTCACATCCAGAATATCTGCCCTAGGAACTGCTGGCATAAAAAGGATGCTGTCTATAGCTGTTTGAGCTACACTGTAGAGTACTTGTCCCTTGTTACCGAAGAGCACTATCTGTCCATCCTTGACATAAGTGCTATCCACACTTTCAGCGGATATCTCAAATATGACCGCACCTTCCTTGACGACACACAAATTGTCAGCCTTGGATATCTGTATGTCTGAAAAAACCAGACATAAAAGAACGATACAACTATATACCTTTTTCATCATCTTCTTTATTTAATAATAACTTTCTGTGACTTCTCCTTGCCGGCTTTGGTCGTTTTGACTATATAGACACCTGACGGGCAGTTACCTACAAACAAACTTCCATTACGTGAAGAACCTAAGACAGTTCCACCAGCATTGTAAAGGATAATGCTTTCAGCTCCCTCTGCCAATAGAGTTTCGCCTTTCAACTGAAGCCCCATATCCTGTCTAACAGCTGTGAGACCCGTCAATTTCTTCTTGCCGATTGTATAATTATTAAATGAAGACAATGCCATGGAGACGACACTCCTGTCTTCTTTCTGAATAATCATGTTTTCAGCATCAAATGTAATTCGCCTCACGTCCGTCACTTCTGCCACATCCATGGCATCTTGATAAACATACATGTTCCGGGCATTCCCATACAGGACAAATGATGCCAATAGACAAAATGTTATTTTTTTCATATCTCTTCTATTAAATTTGTTTTTTGATCTCAATCTCTTCCTCTGACGGAATTTCTGTTATCTCGTTTTATTGTATACCCTGACTTAGTCATCACCTTTGGCTGAAATCTTCCATCATCTTCTGCAACAGAACTTTTCCTTTCTCTAATCTGGCAGAGGAAGGATGAGGATTGTCAGTCAACACCTGCCCCGAAGTCAAATCCACCACAGTATAACCTGTAGTATCCATATAGGCAAAACCATTGTCAAAAGTATGAATGGCATGAGGACAAGTATAATTAGCTGACAGGATATCACGGCTGAAGGGAAAATTCGTGTGATTCATATGAAGTTGGCCTAACAATGTAGCAACAAGGTCGGTCTGACTACAGATGGTAGAGACCACACGAGGTTGTTTCACCGCTCCCCCTATCCAAAGCATAGGAATATGGTAGCGTCTGATATCAGATTCGGTTGTTCCCTCTGGATAATTGATTCCATGGTCAGGCAAGCAGATAATCAGCAGACTGTCCCAAGCAGGCGTCTGCTTGACCTTCTCCACAAAATGGCCCAGACAGTCATCCAAATAAGCCATGGCGTTGGCCTTCTTATCCAAACCTTTCCGTGAGAAGGGTACTTCCCAAGGTTCATGGCTGGACAATGTGAGACAGGTAGTGAACCACGGACGTTCAGAAGGTTGACGGATTATTCTTGCCAATAGGGAATCAAATACAATATGGTCTGTTACACCCCATGCATGAGTCTTACGCACATCTGAAGGAAACCATGTATCACCTATTGCCTGCTGATAGCCATTGGCGAGAAGGTAACTCTTCATGTTGGTGAAATTGATATCTCCTCCATACAGGAAATCAGTAGAATAACCTTCCGACTTCAAGACAGAAGCTATAGAGCCAAGTGAAGACGACTTGCCGGGCATCTTCATAGGACTTACTGTAGGGAAGGAAGGGTAACCCGAGAGAATGCAGACAGTTCCCCGATCTGTGCGATAACTGTTGGCATAGCATCTGTTGAAGAATACACCTTCCTTTACCAGACGTGAAAAACAGGGAGATATGTCATCCCTGCCTCCCAGGGATTCCGTAACAGTTCCTCCGAATCCTTCCATGATTATCAGCAGGATATTTGGACGCAAGGTAGTCAAAAGGGTGTCTTGTCCCTCTGATACACTACTATAACCCAACGAATCAAAGGCTGTTGTAGCCTTGTCTTCCGGGAAAAACCGATACATCTTATCAAACTTCTTGCTCTTCAAACTAGAAGACAACAGGCTGAAAGCAGGATTGACGGCTGCATGGTTCAGATAAGGGTCAGTACTGTAATAGACCACTCCCACATTCATCGTGGACTTTCCCGTACCTCCTCTTATAACCAGAAATGTCAATCCACCCATCAGCAGAAGCACACAAGTGGACATATGATAATGAAATGGAGGGCAGAGAGTGGAGGGAACTACAGAACGTAACAGTTTCCTATACAGAAGAAACAATAGAAACACTGCAACAATCCCACATAGGACAAATAACCAGGATACACTACTGAGCGCATTGGCAGGAGAATCCAAATAGGCAAAGACGGTTGCATCCAACTTGAATCCCCAAAACGGATACAGAGCACAATCCACTGTCACGATAATTGCCAACAGCCAAGAGGTCAGTCCTGTGTAGCATAGAATCAGCGGTCGCCACCATCCCAATCGAGGTGTCCATACAGATACAATTGTCAGAAGTAATGGAACAGCTATCAGATAACCTGAAGAGGAAGCATCCAACGGCAGACCATGCCATAATATGCCCAACACATCAGAAAAGGCCACAGGATGTGATACACAATTATATATCAGAAATACTGCCTTGGCGAGCATAAATGCCAGAATATAGGCCAAAAACAAATTCAGAATAAAAGTGATTCTCGTTTTCATACATTCCAGTTTTCCATCCCTCCCCATCGGCAGGAATCAGAGTTGCTGCATATCATGAAGTTTCTTGTAATATCCCGCTTGGGAAATAAGGTCATCATGTGTGCCGTTTTCGATAATACGCCCTTCATGGAGCACATAGATTTCATCTGCATTGCGGATAGTAGACAAGCGATGAGCAATAGCAATAGTAGTCCGCGACTTCATGAGTTTTTCCAAGGCATCCTGTACCAATTTCTCACTCTCTGTATCTAGAGCAGAAGTAGCTTCATCCAGAATAAGGATGGGAGGATTCTTCAAAATGGCTCGTGCAATGGATATACGCTGACGCTGTCCTCCTGACAGTCTGCAACCTCTGTCACCCACTACAGTATCATAGCCTTCTTCCATTTCCATTATGAAATGATGGGCATTGGCTATGCGGGCAGCTTCCTCTACTTGCTCTTGGGTAGCATGCTCCACTCCAAATGCTATATTATTAAATATGGTATCATTGAAAAGGATGGCCTCTTGATTGACATTGCCTATAAGGCTTCGAAGCGAATGGATAGACATCTCCTTGATATTCTTTCCGTCAATGAGTATTTCTCCTTGCTGGATATCATGATAGCGCGGTATCAGGTCGACCAAAGTAGATTTGCCACTACCCGACTGTCCCACCAATGCAATGGTTTTTCCTTTTTCAATGGTAAGACATATGTCATGCAGTGTCTCTTTGGCGTCGGTATAACTGAAAGATACATGATGGAAGCAGATGTTATGCTCCAGTCGGCTGATGGTTGTAGGATGTTCTGCCTCTTTAATAGGATTGACAGCCCTGATTACCTTGTTGATTCTCTCCATGGAAGCCATACCCTTCTGGATGCTATAGCCTGCCTTGGAAAGGTCTTTTAGAGGCTGAAGGGTAGTATAGAGAATGACAAGAAAATAGATGAACATACTGGCATCGATGGGAGAATTGCCCGAAAAAATCAAATATCCGCCAAACCATAGCACAATGACAATCATGCAGGTTCCCAAAAACTCACTGACGGGGTGGGCAGAAGCCTGGCGTATGGATACACGCATGGATGCTCTTCTGTACTCATTGTTGACTTCCGTGAATCGCTTCTCCATCTTTTCTTCTGCTACAAAGGCTTTGATGATACGCAGTCCACCCAATGTCTCTTCTATCTGACTGAGCCCGTCACTCCATTTGCTTTGGGCATAAAGCGACTTGGCTTTCAACTTCTTCCCTATCCTGCCGATTCCCAAAGCGAGAAAAGGAACTACCAACAGGGTGAAAAGAGTCAATTGCCAACTTACCACAAACAATGTAACTAGATAGATAATGATGAAAATAGGATTCTTGACTATCATGTCCAGAGACGAGGTAATAGAGGCATCGACCTCATTGACATCCGTACTCACGCGTGCCAGGATATCTCCCTTGCGTTCTTCTGTAAAAAAGGAAAGCGGAAGATGTAGAATCTTCCTATATATCTTGGCTCTGATATCCCTGACAATTCCCGTCTTGATGGGCATCAATGTGGCTGAACCGCCAAAGTAGGCACCAGTCTTGAGCAAAGTCATTACTGCCAGCATCGCACCGAAGAGCAGGAGCGCCGTGGCAGGACTGAACGCTGCAACAATCTCCTGTGAATAATAATAGCCATTGTTGACAAGTACTTCCTTCATGGAGGAAAGTGTGCACTGGCTCCATGGAATCAGTTCATAGTGCTTTTGTTCTATTTTGAACAGGATATTCAGTATTGGCAGCAACAGTGTAAATGAGAAGACATTGAGAATAGCGGCAAGGATATTCAGAAACAAGGTACCTGCCACATATCCCCGATAGGGCATAAAATACGGCCCCATTATCTTGAAGAATTCTTTCATTAATCTATTGGTCTTGAGCGTGATTATTGTTATTTTCTACCGAAGTCTGCAGGGATTTCTCCCCATTGCTCAGTTTCCCATTTGACAATCTTGTTGGCATACATATGTGTCTGCAACCATCGGTTGGCTCTATCCACAAGGTCAAGAACCTGCCGTGTCTTGTCATTGGATGCCAAACGGGTACCACAAGTCCTGCGACTGACCCAGGACATCGCTGTACGGCTATCACTGTAGACTGTCGTCTTCTTATCTCCTTTGCTGTACAATAATGCAAGGCAATGGACAATGGCAAGATATTCCCCGATATTATTGGTTCCCCAAACAGGACCATAATGAAATATCTCTTCCCCTGTTCTCAAATCAACACCCCGGTATTCCATGGCTCCTGGATTCCCGCTACAGGCAGCATCTACCGCAATAGCCTGTGAAACTACTTCCTTGGGAAGGGGAAGGACAGTATCCTGCCTATAGGAAGGAGGGGAAAGGAGCATCAGCGCAGACTTTTGCTCCTTCTTTTTATAGTAATCTTCAGGTACTCCTTGCTCCAATGCCTTCTGTGCTTCCGAGAAAGAGGGGAAAGACTTGTATTTGGCTTGCGGGAACCCTGATGTCTGCTTCCTGCATTCCTCCCAAGTGTCATAGACACCAGGATTGTGGCCTTCCCACACAGTATAATATTTCTGTTTCTGTTTTCTCATAAGCAACAAGCAGACATGACTTGCAGAGGAATCAGAATCACATTCTTTCAGGTACTTCAATACCCAAGAGGGACATTCCTGTACGTATTACCTTAGCCACATTGGCTGACAATACCAGTCGTAACGCTCTTGACTTGGCATCAGGCTCGTGCAAGATACTGTAGTCATGATAGAACTGGTTGAATTCCTTCACCAGGTCATAGCAATAATTGGCAATTACACTAGGACTATAGTCGGTTCCTGCCTGTTGTACGGCGGTACGGAAATCTGCCAGTTTTTGGATAAGGTTCTGTTCCTTTTCATTGACAATGACTCCTTCTGGCAATTTGTCGGGAATCTGCTCGTCTGACTTCCTCAATACGCTGCGGATACGCGCATAAGCATACTGGATAAAAGGTCCGGTATTGCCATTGAAGTCTATACTCTCTGCTGGGTTGAACATCATGTTCTTGCGTGCATCTACCTTAAGAAGGAAATACTTGAGAGCACCCATACCCACTATACGGGCTATTTCCTCTCTTTCTTCTGATGACATCTCGCTGAATTTTCCCAATTCCTCATTGGTCTTTCTGGCTGTACTCACCATTTCCGCCATGAGGTCATCGGCATCAACCACTGTACCTTCGCGCGATTTCATCTTTCCGTTAGGCAATTCTACCATACCATAGGAAAAATGGACCAAATCCTTTCCCCACTTGAAGCCGAGGCGGTCCAGCAAAATGGACAACACCTTGAAATGGTAATCCTGTTCATTGCCTACCACATAAACCATCTTGTCGATAGGATAATCCTGAAAACGCAATTTGGCTGTTCCGATATCCTGGGTCATATAGACGGATGTACCATCCTTACGAAGCAGAAGTTTTTCATCAAGTCCCTCATTGGTCAAATCGGCCCAAACCGACCCATCATCATGACGAACAAAGAGACCTTTTTCCAGTCCGCGCTCTACTTCTGCCTTTCCTACCAGATAGGTCTGTGACTCATAATAGATCTTATCAAAGCCTACACCCATTGCCTTGTATGTCTTGTCAAAGCCGGCATAGACCCATTCGTTCATCTTTTCCCAAAGTGAACGGACTTCCGGATCATTGTTTTCCCATTTGACAAGCATCTCATGGGCCTCTTTAATAAGAGGAGCCTCCTTCTTGGCTTTCTCCGTAGCAGCTTCTTCCTCCATACCTTCTGAGACGTAACGAGCTGCCAGTTCGCTCACTTCTTCACGGTAGTGCTTGTCAAAAGCCACATAGAAGTCGCCTATAAGATGGTCGCCTTTCTTGCCAGCCTTTTCAGGCGTAATGCCTTCCCCCCATTTGAGCCAAGCCAGCATACTTTTGCAAATATGGATGCCACGGTCATTGACTATATTGGTACGGACGATGCGGTTGCCGTTGGCGGCAATGATGTTGGACAAGGCCCAGCCCAGGAGGTTGTTACGCACATGACCCAAATGAAGCGGTTTGTTGGTATTGGGAGAGGAATACTCTATCATTACCAGCGGTGCTTCTTCTCCTGCCTTTACGATGCCATAGTCAGGGACAGCCTGGATATGTTCCAGCATCTGTACCCAGAATGCAGAAGAAATGTTCAGATTAAGAAAACCTTTGACCACATTGAATTTCTCAACAGCTTCGTTTTTTTCTACCAACCAATTGCCTATCTCCATCGCCGTTTCTTCCGGTTTCTTTCTCGATATCTTCAAGAAAGGAAATACCACAAGGGTAAACTGACCTTCAAATTCGGGTCGTGTTTTCTGGAAAGTTATCTGATTGGCGGGTATTTCGGCTTCATACAAGTCAGCAATCGCTTGGGAAACAGCGGCGGCCAAGATTTCTTCAATTTTCATTTCGGGTATATGAGTATAGTATTAATTATAATAGGTATTGTTGCATTATTAGTTTGCAAAGATAGGAAAATCAAACCATAATGCAGGAATGGTAGCCCTTAAATCTGCTTATACCTTGTTCTCTCTTTATAGTTTGTCACCTCTGGAATGTCCTTTGAAGACATATCGACAGATTTTATTAAAAAAAACGACAATCTGTATCCAATAGCCGAATTTCTTTGTATATTTGCCTCAATAATCATTCAAATACAACTATTGAATTATGTCTGTTAAATTAGACAATCTCGATTTGAAAATCCTGGATATCATCTCACAGGATGCACGTATTCCCTTGTCTGAAGTAGCTGAAAGATGCGGAGTTTCACGTGCCGTTGTCCATCAGAGAGTAGGCAAGCTTTCTGACAAAAAGGCGATTCTGGGTTCTGGCTATCACGTGAATCCTCAGATGATAGGTTATTCCACATGTACCTATGTAGGTATCAATCTGGAAAAAGGTTCCATGTACAATGACGTGGTGGAATGTCTGCGTAAGATTCCCCAGGTAGTAGAATGCCATTTCACTACTGGCAACTACACCATGCTCATTAAGCTTTTCGCTTATGACAATGCCCATCTCATGGACCTGCTCAACAATGAAATCCAGCAAATCAACGGCGTTACATCTACCGAGACCCTCATTTCGCTGGATGAAAGTATCAACAGGCAATTGCCGATTGTATTTCCGAAAGAAGAGTGATACTGAACTTTGAGGGGATACTCGTCGGAGCTTTTTGCTTCCTCGTTATCGGATTGTTCCATCCCATAGTCATCAAAACGGAATACCATTGGGGTACACGTTTCTGGTGGGTTTTCTTGTTGCTGGGTATAGGAACAGGCATTGCCACCTTGTTTATTCCAGACAGCGTATGGAGTATAGTGACGGGCATCACCTCCTGTTGTTTCCTCTGGAGCATCAAAGAATTGTTTGAGCAGAAAGAGCGCGTCAGAAAAGGTTGGTTTCCTAAAAATCCCAACAGAAAAGAAGACTGATTCATTCTAATGATTCTCCATAAAAGACCGGACACCTGCTTCTACCGTGTCCGTTTTTTATAATTACACAAAGACCCTTTCTCAATATGGACTGGAAAACACTCTACCATACGGCCAACGGACAACCTCTTTCCTCCCCTAGCCTTCCTTTGATAGGCATTGACCGCTCAGACAACAATTGGAATAAGGCATTGCTGGAAGCAGGAAGTTGTCCATTTGTTCCTTGTATCTCTGCTGGTAATGTAGAAACATGGATGAACTCTATTGACGGATTTCTGGTAACATCCCATCTTGATGCGACAGGCATGTTCGCTCTACGGATGGCTCTTGACTGGCAGCTTCCTGTTCTTGCCGTCAATGAAGGAGTTGACTCTCTCAGGGAATCCTGTGGAGACCTTCTGACAGAAAGCCCTTCAGGAGAGTTGTCCCTACCATTCAAATCAGTGCGAGGATGCTTCTGCCAAAAAGATACCATCAACTCTTGGGCACAATGGCTGGCAGATGAATCACGGGAATTCCGGAAGGCCCGCCTCCTTCACCAGCACATAGTATCGCTGGATACTCATTGTGACACACCCATGTTCTTCCATCGCGACATTAGATTCAGTGAGCGTTGTCCGGAAATTTTGGTGGATTCTCACAAAATGCATCAAGGTCATATTGATGCCTGCATCATGGTAGCTTATCTTGAACAGCAGGCCCGCGATGAACAGAGTCTACAACAGGCTACCCTAAAAGCACAACAGTTGCTGGATGGTATTGACCAGCGTATAGGCTCCTGTCCGGGAGTGGGCATCGCATATACTCCTGATGACATCTGTCAGTTGAAACTGCAGGGACGCCTAGCCATTATGAAAGGAATAGAAAACGGTTATGCCATCGGAAAAGATCTCAGCAACATTGAACACTTCCGCCAGCAAGGTGTAGTCTATATGACTCTCTGCCATAACGGAGACAACGACATCTGTGATTCCGCTTCCAAAACCTGTCATGAACATGGCGGACTGAGTGATTTCGGTCATGAGGTCATTCGGGAGATGAACCGCACAGGCATGATGGTTGACTTGAGCCATGCCGGAGAAAACAGTTTCTTTGATGCCTTGCATGCCAGCACTACCCCTATAGTCTGTTCCCATTCTTCATCCAGGGCATTATGCGACCATCCTAGAAATCTCACAGATGAACAGATGAAGGCTCTTGCCCAAGTAGGGGGCGTGATGCAAGTCACTCTGTATCCAGGCTTCCTCCGCACTGACGGACAAGCCACCATAGAGGATGCCGTCGCCCACTTGATACATGCAGCGGATATAGCAGGAGTGGAACACGTAGGCATTGGTACCGACTTTGATGGAGACGGAGGCATTCCGGGAATCGCAGATGCCTCTGAAGCTATCAATTTTACACGACAACTTCTCAGACACCATTTCAGCGAAAAAGACATTCAACTCATTTGGGGCGGAAATTTCCTCCGCGTCATGCAGTTGGTGCAAGATGCCGCTACCATTCCTTTCCTCCATCCGTAACACTTCCAGCCAACTCATTCTATGAAATATTTATATCACCCCTTACTTTTACTGCTGTTGCTCTGTTTATCCTGTAAAGGAGCCAACTCTGGCAACAACACCCCTAAGGAAGAAACGTCTGTCAATATCCCTTGCTTTAACGCGGACAGTGCCTTGGCTTCCATAAAACGTCAATGCGATTTCGGTCCACGTACTTTGGGAAGTGTTGCCCACGAATCCTGCGGACAATATATCGCTCAGGAATTCACCCGTTTCGGGTGCACCGTAACTTTCCAGCATGCCACTTTCACTCGCTATGACGGAAAATCGTTTCCCGGATACAACATCATAGCATGCACCCAACCCGACAAAGCCCGCCGCATCATGATATGTGCCCATTGGGACAGCCGTCCCTGGGCTGACCAAGATGCCAATCCTGCCCATCATCATACTCCTGTACCCGCAGCCAATGACGGAGCCAGTGGAGTAGGCGTCATGATAGAATTGGCACGCATCCTGTCACAGGATACATTGTCCTTCGGAGTGGATTTTGTATGCTTCGATGCTGAAGATATGGGAACACCGACCTGGGATGACCAAGGACAGGATGACAGCGACACATGGTGTCTGGGATCGCAATATTGGGCACACCATCCCCACAACAAGCAAATCTCCTATGCCATCCTATTAGACATGGTAGGTGGACAAGGTGCCACCTTCTATCGCGAAGGTTTTTCCGACCAACTGGCCCGACATATTGTGGACAAAGTGTGGAAAGCTTCACGCGAGGCAGGATTCAGCGGTTTTTTCAATGACAACCAGGGGGGATATATCACTGACGACCATCTTCCCATCAACCGTATTGCCCATATTCCTGCCATCAACATCGTTCCTTATTGTCCCGATTGTACCAACGCTTTCGGCAATACATGGCATACCACTTCTGATGATGTGAATCATATATCCAAAGAAACGCTTCATGCTGTAGGACAGACTCTCTTGCAACTGATATACACAGAATAACCCTTCAAACCCTACTTTATTATGTCAATCAACGAAATACAAGACGAAATCATTGAAACCTTCTCCGAGGTAGACGACTGGATGGACCGCTATCAACTCCTCATAGACCTAGGTACAGAACAACAGCCGCTACCCGAATCAGACAAGACTGAAAACAACCTGATTGATGGTTGCCAAAGCCGCCTGTGGCTGGTGTGCGAAAAAAAGGAAGGAAAACTCTTTTTCCGTGCAGAAAGCGACGCACTTATTGTCAAGGGTATTGTCGCCCTGCTCATCAAGGCTCTCAACGGACATACTCCGGAAGAAATCCTCAATACAGAACTTTATTTCATTGATAAAATAGGTTTGAGAGAGCATCTCTCTCCTACCCGCAGCAATGGTCTGTTGGCAATGGTCAAACAAATGCGAATGTTTGCCTTGGCCTTTCAAGCCAGCCAAGGAAACTGATTCTACCTGTCCCGAGACTTCAGCTACATCACAATAAAAATTTTGCTACTACGCAATAGAATTTGTGTTTCTACGCGTAATAGCAACCAGGCTTCTATTAACTGGACTCATCCTTCACCCATCAGACTTTCAATTCCTCTTCAAACATCTTAATTGTAAAAGTATATATGATGGAAAGTGAGAAAGTATTCATGGTAAGATGTCCCGACCATTCAAATGGACAATTACAATCATTTCTAATAAAAAAATGAACATTTTCAGATTTTGCATGCTCAGACTTTGCATTAACAGTCCTTGTTTGCTATATTCTACCAATGAACAGCCTCCTTCTGCCAAAAAATCAATCATTAATCCCTACATATAAAAAGAAAAACGTACTTTTGCTACAAAACATTTCTAATACCAATAACATCATGAAACTTTCCCGCATTTTTTCATCTCTGCTGGCTTTCGTTTCCTTATGGCTACCTTTGTCCGTCTTAGCCAACTGGAACGATCCCACCATTGTATGCCAGCATACTTATGTAGTGACTGGACAATCATTTGATGTAGACTATTACAATGCACCTGGCGGCTCCTGCATCGCCTTATATCCTGCCAAAGGCACTGCTAAAGATGCAGTGGCAAGTGTCAGTCTGTCTTCTGCCAAGGGAACAGTAAAAATCACTCCTCCTGCATCTGAAGGCAACCACATCTACCGGCTCAGCATGTGTACTGGCGATAAGAGTACTACTCTCTGCGACCCTGTTATCATCATGAGCAATGCTTCTACGGAAGAAACATCTATCACCACCAACAAAATCAACTATTCACGTTCAGCCACCATTACCATTGAATACAAAAACACGTTGGGAACTGCTGGCGACAAACTGGTAGCCTACCCGTTTGACACTCCCCTGTTGCCCAGTACTGATCCGAAATACACTGCGCCCGCAGCTTCTGCTGCTATAAGCGGAACCTCCGGAACCACCACCATGAAGATAAATAATGCGGGGTACTACTCTATCTATTATCTCCCAGAAGGCCATTATGAAACTCCTGTCAAGACGGCAGACATCCTTGTAGGAACACCCGCAACCTTGTCAGCTGGTTTGAAATATGGCCCTGAAGACAACATAGAAATTACTGCCTCCAATCTTTCAAAGAAATACAATGACTGGGTAGGTGTATTCCCCTTCCTCTCCAATATCCAGACAGAGACTCCTCTCTACCGAGTAGACCTCAAGGGAGAGTCTAAAGCCAATATAACCATCCCCGCTGGTACACTTCCCCTGGGTATGTACAGAGTTTCCCTCTTCTATAATGACAGCCGCTCAACATCTGCCATCTCTATCACCAAACTGACTGTCGGAGAAAATAACGAGTCTCTTCAATACTCAGATGACGAAACCATTACCTATTATAATATCATCTGCCCGACTGACAACAAGGGCATGACCAGCGAAAACGAAAGTTCCATCATTTTGGCGACAAGAAGCATGAAGTTGCTTACTTTCACCGAACAGAATGAGAAAGCACAATGGAAACTCGTAAAACGTGACAACGGGAAAGTAGACATCATCAACCGAGCAACTGGAGAATACCTACTGAGTCGCTCTTCTCTTCAAAATGGCTTGAACATTACTAAAATGGGTGCTAATGACAGCACCAACAACGGATTCTCCTTTACTCGCATTGACGGCAATCAATTTGCCATTTCAAGCATTGAGGAAGACGGCGTATTGCGCTATCTGACCAACCAGCCGATAGGAGTTGATGCAGATATTCCTGTACTGAAGGCCAACACGAAATTTGTATGGAAAATGATACCCGTAGAGACTGTTGTCACTTCCATCAAAAATGTCTCTGGCAAGGGAGAGTCTATCACAGTGGCCAATGGGAAAATTAAGGTTCAGGGCAATCAGGACTATCATCTGTTCAATGCAGAAGGAAGCGAAATGCCCAAGAATGCCCAACTGGCTCCTGGTGTCTACCTGCTCAAGTGGAAAGACGGAAGAAGTGCCAAAACCATTGTCAAATAATCCCTATCTAACATATATCTTATGAAAAGATTATTCGTTTTACTACTGATATGCTGCGGTGGCTACATAGCTACATCTACCGCACAAAACTATTATCTTACCTCTGTAGCCAATCCGCAAGATTCCTGGCTAACCATAGATAATAAGACAGTCACCCTGCCCGCAGATGCAGGAACTGGTTATGTTCAACTGAAAACCAACCTAAGTGTATCCGTCTCTTCACGTCCAACTTGGTTGGTTGTTTCACAAACCAGCAAGGGAGTACTGCGTATTGTACGCAAAGCCAACAAATCCGCCAGTGCCCGCACCGGCAATATTGTCCTCACTGCCAAGGACGGCAAAACATTGACACTGAACATGGTTCAAGTAGGTAAAGACCCGGTTGTCATCACTGATAAGGATGGAATAGGTTTCTATGCCGACAAGAATACTGACAGCTTGACTATTTGCAGCAACGTAAGTTTTACCGTCAACGCTCCCGACTGGATAAAGGTCACCCCGACTTCAGACAGTACTTTCCTTTTCACTAGCAATAAAAAACTCTATGATCAGCCGGAATTCGCTGATACCATCTATATCAAGGATGCGGAAGGCAAGACGATGAAAGCCATTGCTGCCGATTTGAAATACCACCAGTCTTACTGGTTCCAGAAACCCTGCTTTGCAGTTATTTCAGATATCCATTTCGGTGACGAAGCCAACCAAGGATGGAATGTCAGAATGCCTCGCGTATTCAACACCCTCAATAATTATGACCCTAGACTGCAGTATGTATTTGTAGTAGGTGATATCGCCAACAAAGGACAGGAATCTGAATACCAGCAGGTACAAGCCTATTTCAACGATCCCCAACGGCTTGATCCCAGAGTGAAGAGAATCATTGTCAGAGGTAACCATGACTGGTTCAATGGTTCAGCCGGTGTAGGTTACTTTGACAAATACGTGTCCTCACAGGACAATCACTACCTCATCATTCAAGGATATCCGTTTATCGCCTTGGGACTTGACAACGGCAACTATAGGGACGAAACTTTAAACAGCGAAACTCGTAAGTTCCTTATTGAATCTCTCAAACATGCTTCCAAGACTTATCCTGACAAGCCCATCTTCGTATTCACCCATACATTGCCCTACCATACAGTCATCGGCTCTTACGAGTCTGATTACGCTGCCTACGACTCCAACTTGGATGATATCTTTAAAAACTATCCTCAAGTAGTCAGCCTCAACGGACATACCCACATGGGATTGATGGATCCAAGACAAATCTATCAGAAAGATTATACCGTAGTTAATGTAGGCAGCCAGAAATCTGACAGCCATCCTACTAAATTCCCAGGACGCCATCATCTGGGTGCCACCTCTGAAATAGATTACAATGCCATTACAGAAGGCATCATCGTCCATGTCAATGAAAAAGACGAAGTGGTTTTCGAAAGATGGAGCACCGCACGTGGTAAGAAGTATGCTACCGACTGGGTTATCCGTCCTCCCTACAACACTACCAATAGTTTCATCTATACACCTAACCGCTCAGGAGGCAAAGCTCCCTGGTGGCCTAATGGAGCCGTTATTAATGTGTCTAACATGACATCCACCAGTTGCCATATTACCTTCCCGCAGGCTATAGATGACAACGAAGGTGTCAACCGCTACATCATCTCTGTCACCAATAGTTCAGGGCAGAAAATCATCAGTGACAAGAATCAGAGTGCTCTTCAGTACATGTGTACCGACCAGCCTTCCAGCATCACTATTCCTCTCACTGGACTACAACCGGGTATAGACATAACAGTATCCGTTGAAGCACGAGACTACTACGAGCTGATTTCCAGCAAACTGACAAATACCTTCAAATTGCCCAACTGATAATCCATCCCCCCTTTCATGAAAAGATATTTCCTTCTATCTCTTCTTGCTTGGAGCATAATGACTGGAGTACAGGCCCAGGATACTGGCATCAGCACACAACTCCTGGAACGGCTTCGTTCTAAATACCAGCCAACAGCCTCCGACAAAGCTTTAGACAATGCTGTTGCCATCAATGGACTGAAAGCTCTCGGCACCACAGCCAACAACAATGCCTATGATACCTATTTCTCCCACAAGGTGAAATCCAAAGGCATCACCGACCAGAAACGCTCAGGAAGATGCTGGTTGTTTACAGGTCTCAATGTCATGAGAGCCAAAGCCATTGCTAAATTCGGCATGGGAGACTTCTCTTTCTCCCAAAACTATTGCTTCTTCTATGACCAACTGGAAAAAAGCAATCTTTTCCTGCAAAGTGTCATTGACAATGCATCCAAACCCATGGATGACCGCTTTGTGGAATGGCTCTTTAAAAATCCTATCAGCGACGGAGGACAATTCACTGGTATTTCTGATATCATCACCAAATATGGTGTTGTTCCCGCTGAAGCCATGCCTGAAACTTTCACAAGCAACAACACCTCTGACTATGCCAAAATCATCAGCCTCAAATTGAGAGAATACGGACTCACCCTCCGTGCACTCTCTGCCCAAGGTAAGAGCAAAAAGGAGATTCAGGCTCAGAAAGAGGAAATGCTCAGTACTGTGTATCGTCTGCTCGTCAGATGCTATGGCATGCCTCCCAAGACATTCAGTTGGACACTGAAAAATGCTAAGGGAGAACCTGTTTCCACCAAGGAATATACCCCGTTGTCTTTCTATCAGGAATTCGTGGGAACCGACCTGAAAAACAGTTATGTCATGTTCATGAATGATCCCACCCGCCCATATTACAAGAACTACACCATTGACATGGACCGACATACTTATGACGGACAGAACTGGACTTATGTCAATGTACCCATGGACGAAATCAGGGAAATGGCCATCAGTTCCATCAAGGACAGTACCATGATGTATATGTCCTGTGACGTAGGAAAGGAACTTGACAGCAAGAAAGGATTTGAAGATGCAGGAAACTACTGTTATGCCAATCTTTTGGGAACTACATTCCCCATGAACAAGAAAGAAAGGATACAGACCTTTGCCAGTGGTTCCTCACATGCCATGACATTGATGGCTGTAGACATTGACCCACAAGGAAAGCCCAGGAAATGGATGGTAGAAAACAGTTGGGGAGCTGACTACGGCTACAAAGGACATATCATTATGACTGACGAATGGTTCGGAGAATATGTTTTCCGACTGGTAGTAGACAAAAAGTACATACCCCAAAAACTTTTAGATATCACTCGGCAAAAACCTGAACCCCTACCTGCATGGGATCCCATGTTTGCCCCCGAACCCTAATAATGACAGACAGCCATATGTACCCGCCAAAAACGACACATATGGCTGTCTTCTATTAAGAAGAAAAATTCCTTGCAAATTAATTGCGAATATCTTTCCCCCGTGTCTGAAAAGTTTGTATTTTTGCACAAATAACACTATCAATAATGGAGCAAGTCGTCCAAAAATGTGGGATTCTCACATTTCCTGAGCCTGCACACGAGTCTCGCGAGGGGAAAAAAGGGATATTGTTTTCTTTTCCGACATCTTCCATTATTGTTTTCTCCTTTATTGAATGGCTATTTCCAGGCGACATCTTTTCCAAAGGTCGCCTGTTTTTTTATCCTAATCATATCTGAACCATGGCTGAACAGAACATCCTCATACAAAATGGTACCCTCTTCCGAGAAGGTAAAGCAGTACAGGAAGACATCTTGGTTAAAGACGGACTGATTGCCGCCATAGGCTCTTCTCTTTCTTCAGACGATGCCCAAATCATTCCCGCCCAAGGAAAACTCGTCAGTTATGGACTTGCAGATGTCCATGTACATTTCAGAGAACCAGGATACAGTTACAAGGAAACGATTGCATCGGGTTCACGTGCTGCAGCCAGAGGAGGCTACACTACCGTGTGCACCATGCCCAATCTCAATCCTGTTCCAGATACCGTAGCAACAATATCAGTAGAAAAAGATATTATTGACAAAGATGCCGTTATTGAAGTACGACCCTATGCCTCCATCACACTGAAACGACAAGGCCGGCAACTGGTGGACTTTCCTCAACTCTTGCCTTACGCAGTTGGTTTCAGCGATGACGGAAGTGGCGTACAGACAGATGCCGTCATGAAAGAAGCCATGCAAAAGGTAGCAGCAACCGACAGCATCATCGCTGCCCATTGCGAAGACAACAGTCTGCTCTTCGGAGGATACATCCACAAAGGGGCATACGCCGCTGCTCATGGACATAAAGGAATCTGTTCCGAAAGCGAATGGAAACAAATTGCCCGTGATATCCAATTGGCAGAAGAGACCGGATGCCATTATCACGTTTGCCATATTTCCACCAAGGAAAGCGTAGCTCTCATTCGGGAAGCCAAGCAAAAAGGAATTCATATCACCTGCGAAACGGCACCCCACTACCTCACACTCTGTGATAATGACCTTCAAGAAGACGGACGCTTCAAGATGAACCCGCCTCTGCGTTCAGAAGCCGACAAAGCAGCATTGATTGAAGGTATCCTCGATGGCACCATTGATTGTATCGCTACCGACCATGCACCTCATTCAGCAGAAGAGAAATCAAGAGGACTGGAAAAAAGTGCCATGGGTATTACGGGCTTGGAAACTGCCTTCCCCGTAGTCTACACCCATCTGGTCCGTACAGGTATTCTCTCTTTGGACAAGATGATGAGCCTCATGTGCACAAATCCCCGCAACATATTCCGACTCGGAGGACGATTGGCAACAGGAGAACCGGCAGACATTGCCATCTTTGATTTGGATACTCCCTATCGCATCAACAGCCAAACATTTCTGTCGCAAGGACACAGTACCCCATTTGACGGCTGGGAAGTATACGGAAAATGCATCCAAACCATCTATCATGGCCAAACCGTGTGGAAAGAGAAGTGATAAAATAAAAAAATACTATATATAGCAGAACATGAAAGCACCCAACAAAAAGCTGGTATTAGAAGACGGAAGAGAATTTCCAGGATACGGCTATGGAGCAGATAGGGAGACAGTTTGCGAAATTGTCTTCAATACGTCTATGGCCGGCTATCAGGAAATCCTCTCTGATCCTTCATATACCGACCAGATTGTAGTCATGACCTACCCCTTGATAGGCAATTACGGCATGAATGACGAAGACTTCGAAGCCCGCACTCTGTCCATAGGAGGCATGGTGGTCAGGGAATGGTGTGAAACTCCCAGCAATTTCCGCTTTACCAAGACCCTGTCAGAAGCTATGGAGGAACACAATATCCCTTGCATCAGTGGTATTGATACACGAATGATTACCCGTATCATACGCAATGAAGGATGCCAAAGGGCTGCCATTGTCAATATCGACAAGAGTACAGAAGAGACTCTGGCATTTATCCACAACACCCCTGTAGCCAAAGACCAGGTTTCACGTGTAAGTTGTCACAAACGCTGGTATTCACGTACAGCACATCATCGTTACAATGTCGTGGCAATAGATTGCGGCATGAAACTGAACATTGTGCGTTCACTCAACAAGAAAGGGTGTAATGTAGTCATCGTTCCTTATGACACCTCTGTTGAAAACATCCTTTCATTCAATCCTGACGGAATATTCGTGTCTAATGGTCCTGGTAATCCTGAAGATGTACAGATTGTAGCAGACCATATCCGTGAACTGCGCGGACAGAAACCCATCTTCGGTATTTGCCTGGGACACCAATTGATAGGTTTGTCTTACGGAGCCAAAACCTACAAATTGAAATTCGGACATAGAGGCGGCAATCATCCCGTCAAAAATCTTACGACTGGCAAGATTGAAATTACAAGCCAGAATCACAATTATGCCATTGACATAGACAGTCTCAAGAATACAACCTTGAAGACCACCCATATCAATCTGCTTGACCAAACCGTTGAAGGACTGGAATGTGTAGAAGACAAGGTATTTTCCGTACAGTATCACCCTGAAAGTGCACCTGGTCCTCAGGACAGCAAGTACCTTTTTGACAAATTCATTAAACTGATGGAGGAAAGCAAAGATGCCTAAAAGAACAGATATCAAAAAAGTAATGGTCATAGGGTCAGGCCCTATTGTCATCGGTCAGGCTGCAGAGTTTGACTATGCCGGAACCCAAGCCTGCCTTGCCTTGAAAGAAGAAGGCTATGAGGTGGTACTGGCCAACTCCAATCCAGCTACCATCATGACAGACACCCATATTGCCGACAAGGTATACATGGAACCTCTGACATTGGAATATGTAGCCAAGATTATCCGCTATGAACGCCCAGATGCCATTTTGCCCGGATTAGGAGGGCAGACTGGTTTGAACCTTGCTGTCCAGCTCGCCAGAAAAGGTGTTTTGGAAGAATGTCAGGTGGAAATACTAGGTACAAGCTTCGAAAGCATCGAGATGGCAGAAGACCGAGAAAAATTCAAGGAACTTTGCTTGAGTATCGGGGAACCTGTACTGAAATCCGATGTGGTCAACACCATTGAGGATGGTAAGCGAGTAGCGCGTGAAATAGGATATCCTGTCGTGTTGCGTCCGGCATTTACACTGGGAGGAACAGGTGGCGGATTTGCTGACAACGAGGAGGAACTCGTAGAAATCATGCGTAACGCTTTGGTTCTTTCTCCCGTTCATCAGGTATTGGTTGAAAAAAGCATCAAGGGATACAAGGAGATAGAATACGAAGTCATGCGTGACAGCAATGACACAGCCATCACCATCTGTAACATGGAAAATGTGGATCCGGTAGGAATCCATACAGGTGACTCTATTGTAGTATGCCCCAGCCAGACTCTGACCAACAAGGAATATCATCTGTTGCGTGACAGTGCCCTACGAATTATCCGTGCCTTGAAGATTGAAGGAGGATGCAATGTGCAGTTTGCCTTAGACCCTCTCTCCTTCCAATATTATATTATTGAAGTCAATCCTCGTGTCAGCCGTTCTTCAGCTTTGGCCTCAAAGGCCAGTGGCTATCCTATTGCCCGTGTCAGCGCCAAAATTGCAGTAGGAATGACACTCGACGAGATTGCTATCGCCAATACTCCTGCCAGTTTCGAACCTACATTGGACTATGTAGTCACAAAGATTCCACGCTTCCCGTTTGACAAGTTCAGTGAGGCTGACAATGAACTCGGCACCCAGATGAAAGCTACGGGAGAAGTAATGAGCATCGGACGTACTGTTGAAGAAAGTCTGCTCAAGGCTGTCAGGTCTCTGGAGACAGGTGTGTGCCATATCTATCACAAAAAGTTTGACACCATGAGTGCTGGCGAAATGCTGGCATATATCCATCGTCCTACCGATGACCGTATTTATGCCATTGCTGAACTGATTAGCAGAGGAGTGGATCTTTCCCTCATCTACGACCAGACCAAGATAGACATGTTCTTCTTGGAAAAATTCAAAAATATTGTTGACTATGAATATGTAGTCAAAGACCACCAGAATAACAAGGACATTCTCTATGAAGCCAAGCGCATGGGATTCTCTGACAAATACATTGCACGTTTGTGGAAATGTGATGAAAATCATGTGTATGAGTTGCGCAAGCAATGGGGAATCTTCCCTGTTTACAAAATGATTGATACCTGTGCAAGTGAATTCAGTTCGTATGTTCCCTATTTCTATTCCACCTACGAGCAAGAAAATGAATCCATCGTCAGTGACCACAAGAAAATCATTGTTCTCGGTTCCGGTCCTATCCGTATTGGTCAAGGTGTGGAATTCGACTACTCCACTGTCCACTCCATATGGGCTATCAGAGATGCAGGCTATGAAGCCATCATCATCAACAACAATCCTGAAACGGTTTCCACAGACTACTCCATTTCCGACAAACTCTATTTTGAGCCACTGACCACTGAAGATGTAATGAACATCATCAGGCTTGAAAAGCCCGACGGAGTCATTGTGACACTAGGAGGTCAGACAGCCATCAATCTTGCTGCTTCATTAGTAGAACGTGGCGTAAAGATTATCGGCACTGACCTTCAAGCCATCGACCGCGCAGAAGACAGAAAGCAGTTTGAAGCCATCATGCGTCAGGCAGGTATTCCCCAACCTGAAGCACAGGCAGTCACCGATATAGAAGAAGGTGTCAAAGCTGCTGAACGTATCGGCTATCCCGTCTTGGTACGTCCGTCGTTTGTATTGGGAGGAAGAGCCATGCAGATTGTCGGCAATACGGAAACTCTGCGATACTATCTGCATAATGCCGTAGAAATCAATACTAACAGTCCTGTACTCGTGGACAAATACATCATGGGAAAAGAGACAGAAGTAGATGCCATCTGTGATGGCAAAGATGTCTTTATCCCTGGTATTATGGAACATGTAGAGCATACAGGTGTCCACTCTGGAGACAGTATCAGTGTATATCCCTCTTTCAGCCTGTCCCAAACAGTAAAGGATCAAATCATTGAATATACTATCAAACTGGGTAAAGCCATCAATATCATAGGTCTTTACAATATCCAGTTTATCGTGGACAGTGATGAAAAGGTGTATGTCATTGAAGTGAATCCCCGTTCTTCACGTACTGTTCCCTTCCTTTCTAAATCCACTGGCGTGGAAATGGCACGTATTGCTACACGTGTCATGTTAGGACATTCCCTGAAGGAGCAAGGTATCACAGAAGTCTACCACATGGAAAGCAGCCGGTATTATGTCAAATCACCCGCCTTCTCTTTTGCTAAAATAAAAGGTGCTGATTCTTATCTCTCGCCTGAAATGAAAAGTACAGGAGAGGCCATCGGTTATGACAAATCCTTGAAACGTGCCCTCTACAAGTCCTTACAAGCTTGTGGCATGACTGTAATGAACTATGGAACTGTCCTCGTCACCATTGCCGATGAATACAAACCAGCTGCCCTTCCGCTTATCAAACGTTTCTACAATATGGGCTTCAACATTGAAGCCACGGAAGGAACGGCTGACTTCCTCCGCAAACATGGTATCCGCACACGCAACCTGAAAAAAATCAGTGAAGGAAGCGATGAGATGATTAAGTCTATCAGAAGCGGACATGTCAACTATGTCATCAACACTATTGACATCAACCAGCACAATACCCGCAGAGATGGTTATGAGATTCGTCAGGTAGCTGTTGAGAACAATGTCACCCTACTGACTTCTCTTGAAACTGTCGGTGTGTTGCTGGATGTTCTTGAAGACATCACAATGGGAGTCTCTACCATTGATGCCATTTACAAAAACCACAAAATAGGCTGAACCGCACACATCTGTTATGAAACAAGAGACGTTTCTCATCAAGAGCAATAAGGAGATAGCCCCTCATGTTTATGAGATGCATCTGGAAGGCGATACTTCTTCTCTCCATGCTGGACAGTTTGTCAATATAGCCATTGACGGACTCTACTTGAGGCGTCCCATTTCAGTATGTGACGCAGAAGGAAATGATGTAACCCTTCTTTATAAGGAAATAGGCAAGGGTACACACATGATGTCCAAGATGGAAGCAGGACAGCAACTGGATGTTCTCAACGAACTGGGCAATGGTTTTCAGACCCACCTCTCTCCGCAGAAGACAATATTGCTTGCCGGAGGAGGCATTGGTATCGCCCCCCTCTACCTTTTGGCCAAAAACCTTAAGGCAGCTGGCCATAAAGTCCATGTAGCCCTATGCTTCAACAAAGCCTCCGAAATATTCTATCAGGAAGCCTTTGAACAATTGGACATCATCGTCCATATTGTCACCGCCGATGGCAGCAAGGGATGCAAAGGATTCATCACCCATTTTCTACAATCAGTATCCATCCCGTTTGACTATTTCTATGCCTGCGGCCCCATGCCTATGCTCAAGGCCTTGTGTCAGGAAACAGATATTCCAGGAGAAGTAAGTCTGGAAGCCCGTATGGGATGTGGTTTCGGTATTTGTATGGGTTGTTCCATCAGGACCACCCATGGTTACAAGCGTGTATGCAAAGAAGGACCTGTATTTAAAAAGGAGGAACTCATATGGTAAATCGTCTGTCCACTCATTTGGGAAATGTTTGTCTTGACAATCCTGTTATTCCTGCCAGCGGCACCTTCGGCTTCGGGTTGGAAATGGCAGAGATTTATGACATCAACCTATTGGGATCTATTTCCATCAAAGGCACTACCCGAGAAGCTCGCTACGGCAACCCCTTGCCGCGTATAGCAGAAGCAACTTCTGGCATACTCAATTCAGTCGGCTTGCAGAATCCGGGTGTGGATGCAGTCATTGCAGAGGAGCTCCCCAAGTTGCGTCAGGTGTTCCACAAACCTATTATCAGCAACATCAGCGGTTTTTCCATTGAAGACTATACCGAAGCCTGCCAAAAGATGAATGGAGAAGAACAGGTAGAGATTATCGAAGTCAATGTCTCCTGTCCCAATGTCCACCATGGTGGCATGGCATTCGGCACATCTCCCGATATGGCAGCCCGTGTCACCAAGGCTGTCAAGGAAGTAACCACCAAGCCCGTCTTTATCAAACTCAGTCCCAATGTGACCGACATTGTCAGTATTGCCAAAGCCTGCGAAGAAGCAGGAGCTGACGGCCTAACACTTGTCAACACATTCCTGGGTATGCGTATTGACATTACTCGCCGCCAACCCATATTGGCACAGAAAGTAGGTGGCTATTCAGGTCCTGCCATATTCCCCATTGCCCTACGCATGGTATGGCAAGTAGCCCAGGCATGTCATATTCCCATTATCGGATGTGGCGGAGTTTCTACGGCAGAAGATGTCATAGAAATGATGATGGCAGGAGCTTCTGCCGTACAGGTGGGTTCTGAAAACCTTCGGGAACCTTATGCTTGCAAGAACATCATTGACCATCTGTTACCTACTATGGATGCCCTGCACATAGACCGGCTGGAAGACATTATCGGTATCATTCACTAATCTATTCTCCAATACACTATATCATGGCAAAAGATGTTATTATAGCCTGCGATTTCAGCAATGCTGCTGACACATTGGCTTTTCTGGACAAGTTCACCGATGTCAAACCCTTTGTCAAAATCGGCATGGAACTCTACTATGCGGAAGGTCCTGCCATTGTCAGGGAAATCAAGAAACGAGGACATAAAATATTCCTGGACCTCAAACTGCATGACATTCCCAATACGGTCAAGAAGGCCATGAAGGTATTGTCACAATTAGACATAGACATGTGTAATGTCCATGCTTCTGGAACCATCGAAATGATGAAAGCGGCTCTTGAAGGCCTGATAAGAGAAGATGGCACACGTCCGCTTCTCATTGCTGTCACCCAACTCACCAGTACCAGCGAAGAAGCCATGAGACAACAACTTCTCATCAATGCTTCCATGAAGGACACCGTAGCCCAATATGCAAAAAACACAAAGGAAGCTGGTCTTGATGGTATCGTCTGCTCTCCGCTTGAAGCAGCTGTTGTCAAAGACATCTGCGGACAAGATTTCCTGACCATCACTCCCGGCATTCGATTTGCTGATGCTGCCAAAGATGATCAGGTACGCATTACTACCCCCTCTAAAGCCAGAGAAATCGGTTCTGACTTTATTGTCGTAGGGCGTCCTATCACAGCAGCTACTGACCCTGTAGCCTCTTATAAGAGATGTGTAACTGATTTCCTGGGAAACTAAAACCTCTAAACACTCATACCATGACAGAGAAAGAATATGCCAAGGACCTCCTTTCCATCGGAGCTGTATTCCTGCGTCCTGAACAACCATTTACTTGGGCAAGTGGTATCAAGAGCCCAATCTACTGTGATAACCGCCTGACATTGTCAGCTCCCGAAGTACGTAATCATATTGAAGAAGGCATTGCAGCATCCGTCAGCGAACACTTTCCTGAAGCAGAAATGCTGATGGGAACTTCTACTGCAGGTATTGCCCATGCAGCTATTGCCGCTACTCTACTGGATATGCCCATGGGATATGTACGCAGCAGTGCCAAAGACCATGGCAGAACCAACCGCATTGAAGGAAGAATGGAACCCGGAACGAAGGTTGTCGTCATAGAAGACCTTATCTCCACGGGAGGCAGTTGTATTGAAGTTGTGGAAGCACTTAGAGAAGCAGGTGCAGAGGTTCTCGGCATTGTAAGCATCTTCACTTATGGCATGCAGAAAGGTATTGACAGAATTGCGGCTGCCCATACAGTCAACTATTCCCTGTCCAATCTGGATGCTTTAGTAGAAGCCGCTGTTGAGGAAAACTACATTGCACCTGAATGGAAAGACCGTATCATTGCCTTCAGGAACAATCCGTCAGATGAAAGTTGGATAAAATGAAGTTAACTCCTTATGAAACACCTCATTGACCCCACAGACCTCACCCTTGAGGAAACCAACGAGATTATTGCACTGGCAGAAGACATCATTGCCCATCATGATCATTATACCGAACGGATGAAAGGGCGCAAGCTGGCTACTCTCTTCTATGAGCCCTCCACCCGAACGCGACTCAGTTTTACCGCTGCCATGATGGAACTTGGAGGAAACGTATTGGGATTTTCCGATGCCAAGAATTCATCAGTCTCCAAGGGAGAAACAGTGGAAGATACCGTCCGTGTTGTCAGTAATTTTGCCGACATCATTGCCATGCGGCATCCTATTGAAGGAGCCCCACTCGTTGCTTCTGAAGTGTCTGAAGTACCTATCATCAATGCTGGTGACGGCTCTCACAGCCATCCCACGCAGACTCTTACAGACCTGCTGACTATCAAGCGTGAACTGGGACACATTGACAATATTACTATAGGCTTCTGCGGAGACCTCCGCTTCGGTCGTACTGTCCACTCTCTTATTAAGGCTTTATCCCGTTACAAAGGAATCAAAGTCATACTCATCGCTCCCGACACCTTACGCTTGCCCGATTATATCAAGCAGGATGTGTGCGACCGTCTAGGCATTCAGTATAAAGAAGTGGATACTTTGGAAGAAGCTATTCCTCATCTGGACGTATTGTATATGACTCGCGTACAGAAGGAACGCTTCTTGGACGAAGATGACTATGACCGTGTAAAGGATAGTTTTGTCCTTGATGCAGCCCGCATGAAATTAGCACAACCTCACATGACTGTCTTGCATCCTCTTCCCAGAGTCAATGAAATCCTCAAGGAGGTAGATGATGACCCTCGTGCTGCTTATTTCCGCCAGGTAGGCAACGGCAAGATAGTACGTATGGCTTTAATCTGCAAACTGCTGGAATGGAAGAATGACAACCGTCATCCTATGCCTACCCCCAAAAAGCAAACAATGGTTATGGAGAAAATTCGTTGTCATAATTCCAAATGCATTTGCAACAACGAAGACATCCGTCCCAGATTCTATGACTCGGCAGACGGAGTCACTCGTTGCTTCTATTGCGATACCAAAGTGAAATAATCAGTTATCCTACCTTTTCTCCGGCTCTCCTTCCTTTATATTTTGGGGAAAGAGAGCCGGTTTTGTTATTCCTGACTTCGTCAATGCGCCACCCGAACCACCCAATTATTCTATCTAACTCACTGAATATCATTATGCGCTATATGATGGCGCACAAAAATGATGAAGTCAGGTAATATAAAGATATCTGTTGCACCTTTGCACAATATCTGTTCATCATATATATATAGCGTCTCTGAGATTTTAGATACAATATGAACTATCTTATGACTACTTTAGAGGAAAATATAAATAGTCAAAGAGAAAAACATAATAGTATCTCTATCTTTATTCTATCTATTAATTCTCAGTAAATCATTAA
>JALERS010000055.1 GCA_022763905.1 Prevotellaceae bacterium
TATCAGAACGAAGCAAGTCAATTCCGAAATTCGTACTCAACACTATTGGCACTCTTATTAGCGGAGGTTACATGGATGGAAGCCGTCCTTCAGAAATCATCAAAAAAATTGATTTTCGCCGACCCCTCGAATCTACACAACGCGACTACATCTCCAAAGGATGGAAAGACGTGAGGATAATTCACGATTTCCTCTTGGATATCACTGACTGAAAGTCTTTTTATGAACAACGGATTTTTGAGTTTACCGTGAACCGGCACGTTATATATCACGATAGACAACATGTTGGCACATTATTCTATCACGATACGTATGGTCCTGATTGATAAAATCCTGTAGAAGAGCAAGATTTATGTTGTAAAACGGACAAAGGGCTTACAAAGGGCTTACAAAGGGCTTACGAAAAATCTTCCTATTCCAACTTAATTATCTGATATATAGGCAGATATTTATCCTAAAGGGATTACAAGTTTGTAAGCCCTTTATTATACACTATAGTAAAATCTTTGTACTTCTTTTTTTTACTATATATATATTATATATATAGTAATGATGAAATAGAAAAAGAAATTCGTTGCTGTATAACTAAGGGCTTACAAGTTTGTAATCCCAAATTCCATGTAACACACTGATTATCATGCTGATAATAGGGCTTACATTAATTTTTGTGTAAGCCCTTTGTAAGCCCTTTGTTCGCTGTCTCTACAAGGATTTTCTTGTTCTTTGAGCCATGGCATGGCAAAGGAAGCACCTTCAGATGTACTCCAATTGCCGCAATGTATGGATAGAGTTATTCAATATAATCCCCAGTCAATTTCACTGAGCCTCCATTCTAATCCCATTACTCAAATGAATCCATGAAAGACACACCTTAGAGGATGCTATGGATTTGTCAAAGACGGGGGAAAATAAAAGAAAAAAACGAACCCTTTGACACCTATCTGCTTCCGACTTCTATAAGATGCAGATAGAAAGTGGGTAAGCAGGTTCGGACATGGCAAAGCTCTCAGATCATTTCCAATGGAAATAACGCAGTTTCCAACGCAGTTTCAATTTTCGAAACAAATTGATAGGTTTATCGGGAAGACGACCTTGCCAATGGGCTATGTAATCATCTACAGCCTCTAGGATGCGTTGACAATTTTTTCCGTCCTGATGGGGTTCATGCCACTGGCAGAATGCAGCTATGTTTTCCATTAGACCAGCAGGACGGGAAAGCGCTTGCTTGATAGCAGGAGCTATCTCTGACTTTTCGTTCACATTGAGCAGGTGCTTGCCGGGAACTGTATTCCGGTATGTTACCACAGGTTTTCCTGTCAGCATATATTCAATGATGATACTGGAAGTATCACAGAGCAGGACATCTGTTTGGTTGTAGAGTTGTGCCCCCGTATTGTCTCGGCAAAAAATGACATTGGGCAATTGTTCCGCCATACGTTGATAGGCTGCCAGTATGTCAGGGTCTTTAATTTTGGGATGAAGAGTAATTATCCAGTCCCAAGGATATGTGGTTGCCAGTTGTCTGATGGTATCCGAGAGCACTCCTGCCGATGAGATGCCCTTAGTGAAAGTGGAAGCATAGAGTATGACGGGCCGCTGTCGGGTTGAAGGAGTCGTAAGGGAGGGGATCAATGTATCGGCTTTACACCACCCTGTCTCGTAAACCTTGAAATACTTGTACTTCTGTTCCAACTCCTTGAAACGTACAGTGCTACTTTGCCCTTGCGTGCAATATATATCAAACCACCCTCGTAAGGAAAAGTGGTCATCGTTCCGATCGTTACGCTTATTGATGGGGTATCCATGAAATACCTCTACCTTGATTCCGGGAAAGAAATCATAAATCCAATTTCCTGGGGCAAAAGTGGCTACTGCATCAAAATCCTTGACATCTTTGAAAGTATGCAGACATATCTCATCTGGCTGCAGGAGATTCGGGCATGTGGGTTCCAAATACCAAGCAGCAATGTCTCCCCTCCGGCGTATCTCTTCCTGCAAAGGACGAAGGATGGAATAGGCATAAGAGAGAGATGCAAACAACAGATAATGTCTGGGCATACAACTATGTGAATTTTAAATGATACTTCACGGGATGCTTACGGGAAAATCGTTTCCAAAATCTGCGGCGTGCATCCATCACCCATTTCGTGCACTGGGATGGGTCGGCATGGCGTTCCTCTGCATATGCTTGGGCCAGCATGCGGAAAAACTCAGGTTGTCCCCACAAACGTGCAAAATTCTGACATCCTTTCTTGACACTGACTGTTCCAAAGCGCATGCGATTGGTGTCAACAAGGGAGAAGCACCATTCTCCTTCGCTATTCCTGTCAAAGAGAATATTGCCGGGAGAGTAGTCCAGATGCAGAATACCTACTTCATGTGTATGTGCTGAAAAACGGGCAAATGCCCGAATTATATCCTTGACGTCTTCAGCCTTGGCATCACCCATTTCATAGAATCTTCTCAAATAAGGACATTGGATACTGACATAGTAAGTAGTGCTGATGATTCCCCCATGACGCTCTTCGATATAGGCTACTGATTCCGGAGTTTCCACTCCTCGGGCAAGCATTCGGAAAGGATAACGATAGGCACGAAGCCCTTTGGGAGCACGTAGGAAGGAATAAATAAGACGATTGGGCCAGGAAGGTATCCCGTAACGCTTCACATTGATGGAGATACCGTCAACTTCAAAGGCTTTTATACAATTGCGACTTTTATGCAACTGCTTTCCATTGCTTTCCTCAAAATGGGTAGCTATATGGGTCAACCATTTCTGGAGAACAGCATATTTGGGGTTAACGATGATTTTCATGCAATGTATGTTGTCATGCCATTCTGACATGCATGTTGGCACAAAGATAGTCAATTTCACTGGTTTGATAGACAAAGGTCTTCATTTTTGCTTGCAATAGTCATTATTTTCAATAGAAATCAGTATCTTTGATTTCGAATAATAACCATAAAAGAAAAGAAAAGAGTATTATGAAAAAGTTGATTGCCATTGTAGCAGTAATGTTTATGTCCATGTCAGTTTTTGCTGTTAGCGTAACATCTCTTCAGGATGCAAAGACTTGCAAGAAAGCTCAAACATGCTGCAAAGAAGCCAAGAAAGAATGCAAGGATGCTACCAAGCAGTGTAGCAAAGAAGCCAAACAATGCTGTAAAGAAGCTAAGAAAGAATGCAAGGATGCTACCAAACAGTGCTGCAAAAAAGCCAAGAAAGAGTGCAAGGATGCCACCAAACAGTGCTGTAAAGAAACCAAGAAATGTACCCAAAAATAAGAATATTCTAGAAGAAGTTGGCTGGCAGGCCACTTGTTGACAATCCTTTTTTTTGATAGCATGGAAACAGACAGGACGTCTGCATTCCATGCTGTCTTTATATTCGGACAATACAATCAGTTTTCTTGTCTTTTTATAGCAGGAGTCTCTCTCAAGTCCTCTGAGAGCCCGTGCAACCAACATTCGGGAACATGGCTGTAGATGATTCCTATTGCTTGAAGGAAAGAGTATATTGTTGTTGAACCTACATATTTCATGCCTCGTTTTTTCAAATCGGCAGACAGGAGGTCAGACAATGCAGAACGGGATTTGTCCCACTCCACAATACGTTGTCCGCCTGTCTGTATATCCAAATAATGCCTGAAGGAAGTGAACTCCTGCTGGATATGGATGAATACTTTGGCATTGTTGATAGCAGCCTCAATCTTTCCCCGATGGCGAATAATATCGGAACAGACCATTAATTCCTCAACATAGGATGAGGTGTATTGAGCTACCACGTGGTAATCAAAATGGCAGAATGCCTTTCTGAAAGCCGCTCTGCGTTGAAGGATACACTCCCATGAAAGCCCTGCCTGAAATATTTCCAGGGTAAGTGCTTCAAAGAGTTGCTGGTCATTGTCAACAGGTCTGCCCCATTCAAAATCATGATAGTTACGATATGTCTCATTGGAAACGCGACACCAAGGGCAACGAGGCCTGTCTACAGTAATCATCTGATGGATATAAGCAGGATGGACCATATGGCAAAGATAGTGTTTTTGTTGATATGGGAGACCATTTTACAAGCAGATTCTGTTTTACACAGAGCAAAGTCACGACAAGTAACAGAAAAGCATTACCTTTGAAGAAAATATTCTTTCTATTAGCGTTGATTGTATGACTACTATTCCTATTGCTGCATCTTCCAGACGCATTGAAGCCGTAGACTGCGTACGCGGTTTCGCTGTCGTAGGTATCATCCTTATCCATTTTCTTGAGCACCTGAATTTTTATGCTTTCCCTGAACCTACCTCATTTGACCAGACATTATGGGACATAGTCTTCTATCTTGGAGCTAGTAAGATGTATGCCATTTTCGCTCTGCTGTTTGGATTCAGTTGCTATATCCAACATCACAATCAAGAAGAGCGGGGACATGATTTTCGTCTGCGTTTCATATGGAGAATGATACTTCTTTTCCTCTGGGGGATGATAGACCTATTGTTCTTTAATGGAGATATCCTGTGTACTTATGCTGTACTTGGTTTGTTGCTGGTACCGTTGGTCAAGGCATCCGATAAGGTGCTCTTGGTGGTAGCTTTTGTGGCTTTCTGCCAACCAGTAGAAATAATATGGTTTCTGAGGGGTATTATGAATCCAGATACAACTCCCCTCAACATGTCATTGGGACCCTGTTGGAAAGCTACCTTTGCGGCATGTAAGGAAGGAGGCTTTTGGGATGTGGCAAGGGCGAATCTGGAAAATGGGTTACAAATCAATTTTGGATGGGCTCTTGAGAACGGTCGACTGACACAGACTTTCTTCCTGTTTGTCCTAGGTATGTGGGCTGGTAGGAAAAACCTTTTCCAATACAGACCTGGGCATATGCGTATCTGGTTAAAGATGATGGTGGCTGCCATTATCCTATTTGCCATTTCCCAGTTATTGTTGAACTGTTTGCCGTTTGACCAAATGGCTATTGCTATCAAGAAAAGTCTGAAGATTTTACTACAGGCATGGCGTAATTTCGGCATGATGGTGTTCTATGTCACAGGTCTGCTGTGGCTTTACTATCGTACCCCTTTGCATAAAGCCATTCATCGGCTAGCTTGTATTGGGAAGATGAGTCTTACCTGCTATCTGCTTCAGAGCATTGTAGGAGGATTTCTCTTTTACAACTGGGGATTATCCCTTTATGAGGTATCAGGCCATTGTGAAAGTTTCCTTATGGGTATAGTATTCTGTATAGTTCTATACGGGTTCTGTAAATTCTGGACCAATAATTTCCGTCGTGGACCTCTGGAAGAATGCTGGTCGAAAATGACCTATTTGAATTTCAAATAAAGAAAACTTATCTGTCTTGGCCTATCGGTTGGCAGCCAGTGCATCTGCACAAAGTTCTCCATCAATAGCAGCTGAAACAATTCCGCCCGCGTAGCCTGCTCCCTCTCCACAGGGATACAATCCCGATACACTGACATGACACATCTTGTCATGTAGGCGAGGAATACGCAGAGGAGAAGAAGTACGGGTTTCTACAGCAAGAAGAAGTGCCTCGCGGGTGAGAAATCCATGATGGCGGGCACCAAACTGTCGAAATCCTTCCTGTAGTCTACGGGTCAGGAAGGAAGGCATCCACTCATGAAGAGGACTGGCAATGACTCCAGGACTATAACTGGATGAAGGCAACTGACCATTAGACATATGTCGGTCCACGAAATCAGTCATGCGCTGTATAGGTGCTTGTTGGCTTCGGTGGGCATGACACCAGCAAGTGTATTCCAAAGCCTCTTGAAGGTGAAGCATGCCCAACAGAGGTTCCTCCTCCCATCGTGAAGCAATATCAGCAAAATCAGATTCTTGGCTAACCTTCTGTATAAGATGCCGAAGAGAGGCATCCTGTAAATCTTCAGGACGCAACTCCACAACCATTCCGGAATTACTCCAACGGGAATTTCTGCCAGAAGGACTCATACCATTGACTACTACCTGCATCGCACCTGACGCGGCTGGAATTACAAAACCTCCAGGACACATGCAGAAACTATAGACACCTCTTCCTTCCGACTGGGCTGACATGCGGTATTCTGCAGCGGGTAACCAGGGTCCTCGTCCTTTGGGATTGTGATACATGATGGAATCTATCAGAGCAGAGGGATGCTCCAAACGTACTCCTACCGCTATGCCTTTTTCTTCCAAACTGATATGCTGACGCAGGAGAAATCTGTACACATCACGTGCGGAATGGCCTGTTGCCAAAATGATAGGACCTTCGTAGGTTTCTCCATCAGTTGTAATAACTCCTGTTGCTTTCCCTTGATGATCCAATAGCAACCCGTTGACACAGGTTTGAAAATGAACTTCACCTCCATGACTGACAATGGTGTGACGAATGGCTTCAATTACCTTGGGAAGACGGTCGGTTCCAATATGAGGATGAGCATCAGCGAGAATGGAAGTACTGGCTCCATGCTGACACAATAATCGCAGGATTTTATTAACATCTCCCCGCTTGGTGCTACGTGTATAGAGTTTTCCGTCACTATATGCGCCAGCTCCTCCTTCCCCAAAGGCATAATTGCTGTTGTCCTGTACCCGATGCTCTCGCGAGATGAGGGCAATATCCTTTCTGCGTTCGTGGACATCTTTGCCTCTCTCCAGTAAAATGGGACGGATATGATGCTCCATCAAGCGTAAGGAAGCGAACAGTCCAGCAGGACCGGCACCTACCACAATAGCAGAAGGGCAACGGGATACATCTGGATAACTGATGACTGCATACTCTTCTGCAGGAGCCGGTTCGTCAATATACGCCACTACAGAGAGGTTGACCTGAATACGACGCTGGCGTGCATCAATACTCTTTTTCAGGATACGGAAATGTTGTATACGCTTTTCTTCCGTATTGATCTCATGGGCAATCAATCGCTGCAGTCTGTCAGGTATAGCTGCTGTTTGTGGGTCTGTGCGGAGCTGTAGAATTCTTTGCATAAGAAATAGGGGCAACAAGGAAATACATTGATACCTTAAGACGGATTCCCGAACAGGCTTTTTAAGGCTTCCTTCACATTGGACACAGGAATGAGTTGTAAGTTGAAGCGTTGGGCATCTAATCCTCTCATATTCATCCGAGGCAGCACAAAACGGCTGAATCCTTGTCGCCCCGCTTCTGCAATGCGTTGGGCAATATGGGTAACGGGCCGGATTTCTCCACTCAAGCCAACTTCTCCTGCCATGCAGGTAGAAGGAGGAACGGGGAAATCAGCATGACTGGACAATACAGACATGATAACAGAGAGATCGATGGCTGTATCACTTACTTTCAATCCGCCTGCAATGTTGAGGAAGACATCCTTCTGAGCCAATCGGAAATTGGCTCTCTTTTCCAATACAGCCAGTAGCATATTGAGACGTCGCAAATCGAAACCTGTTGCTGACCTTTGTGGGGTACCATATGCTGCCGTACTTACAAGCGCCTGCGTTTCAATGAGCAATGGGCGTGCTCCCTCTATGGCAGAGGCAACAGAGATGCCCGACATTCCCTCATTCTCTTTATTGAGCAACATATCCGACGGGTTGGCGACTGGTATCAGTCCGGCACCCGACATTTCATAGATACCTAATTCATCTGTGCTTCCGAAACGGTTCTTGAGTCCTCTCAATACTCTGTAGAAGTGTTTGCGGTCTCCTTCAAACTGCAATACGGTGTCTACAATATGTTCCAAAATTTTAGGTCCCGCCAATGTACCATCCTTGGTGATATGTCCAACCAGAAAGACAGGGATTCCTGTATCTTTGGCAAATCGTAATAACTGCACCGTACAAGCCCTTACCTGCGAAGGACTACCTGGAAATGCCTCGCCTTGTTCGGAAGAAATGGCTTGGACGGAATCTACTATCATTAGTTGTGGCATCAATGAACGTGCCTGTTCAAATACGGATTCCAATGAATTTTCACAGAGGATGTAACAATGGTCCAAAGACATCTGCTGGTTTCCTTCACACATGCGTTCTGCCCGCAATTTCACCTGGCTTTCGCTCTCTTCGCCACTGACATATAGAACCTTCAAATCTTTCAGCCGCATGATGAGTTGCAAGAGCAATGTAGACTTGCCGATACCAGGCTCACCTCCTAACAGATTGAGTGACCCGGGTACAATACCACCACCTAGGACACGGTTGAATTCAGTGTCTTCTGTATTGATACGGGTAAGACGGGCGGTAGGCACGTCTTTCAACAATTTTGCCTTCTGCTCTGTTTTTCTAGTTCCTGTAACAGGCTGACTATTTTGAGAACGTGAGATGGGAGCTACACGGATTTCCTTGAAACTATTCCATGAACCGCAAGCGGGACACTTGCCTATCCATTGAACTGACTCTTGTCCGCAGTGCTCGCACACATACATTATCTTGTCTTTAGCCATAATCTACCCTTTTAGATGCTCTCAACTGATTCCGTTCTCGTCATGAAAAGCCTCTTCATTGACAGCAGACGAAACGGCAGGCGTGTCTTCTCGTTTCTTGGCAAAACGACTGACGCTCAAAATCATGCCAATGTATATCGAATTGACCAATGTGGAAGCACCTCCTCGACTGACAAAAGGCAACGGCTGACCTGTAACCGGCATTAAACCCACAGCTACACACATATTAATCATGGCCTGGAAGACAATGAGCAAAGAAAGCCCTATGACTAGAAATGCAGGAAAATTACGTTCACATTGACGGGCGATGCGTCCTGCCCGATAACATAATATGATATATAACATAAGAACACCAGCTGAACCAATCAGTCCGAGTTCTTCAATGATAATGGCATAGATGAAATCAGAATAAGCCTGACTGAGGAAATCCCTTTGAACCGAGTTGCCTGGCAGTTTCCCTACAATGTTACTCGTAGCAATAGCAATATTGGCATTGCCCACCTGCGCATTGTTAGTCATATCAAAATCTTTGGCAGACAACTCGCGTGTATTCTCGTCTTTATTGGAAACAAACTTATCGATACGGTTTTTCCAGGTCACAAGACGATGTCCTTTGGGAATCTTCCCGAGCTGATTGTTGGGCGTAACAAACATTAAGCCCACCACTGAGGCACCCACTATTGCCAGTATTCCCAGCAGGCTTCCCAATTGTCGGAAAGGTATGTGACCTACAAACATCATCATGAAAACCACAATGAAAAGAATGGCTGCCGTCGAGAAATTGTCAGGAGCGATGAGCAGACAAACCAACGAAGTGGGTATCATGATGTACTTGAATGCATGACGATCGGCTCCCTTGGGTGTCTGCATAACTGACAGAATAAGTGCTACCGCCACCACCACAGCTCCCTTGGCTAATTCTGATGGCTGAACAGGTATACCCATAATGGGTATGACACGTTGAGCTCCATTTACCTTCTCTCCTACAAACGGCACCAGTAACAGAAGGATTACCGAAATCGGTATCATCAGTAGAGGATACAACTTAAACCATCGGCAAGGAATGTTATGAAAAACAAATACCACCAAAAAACCCAACAATAGATATATCGAGTGGTTGATGACGGGTCGCCAATAAAGACCGTCTTTGTAACTGAGCGTACTGGTCGCACTATACACTTCAATGATTGAAATTGCGCAAAGGATGAAAAAGACAATCCATATAACTGGATCGCCATTAAAGAATGCCATCCAACGCGATTTCCTGTTTTTCAGTGGTGTACTTCCCATATAAATATCAGTTGGCAGATTAGAAGACAGTGTCTTTTGCAGGTTATTACTCGGTAATGTCCTTGAGTTTCTTGACCAGATCTTTGAACATCATTCCCCGTTCTTCCATATTATGGAAGAGGTCAAAACTGGCACAACAGGGACTCAGTAGAACGGTGTCACCCGGCTGAGCTAACCGATGACATTCAGTGACGCAGTCGGCCATAGAAGAGGTGTCTACTACCGGGATACCCAAGGAATCAAAGTTGTCATGCAGTTTAGTATTGTCCGCTCCCAGATATACCAATGCCCTACATTTCTGTTTGACCATCGGGATAATCTCTGAATAGTCATTGCCCTTATCCTTGCCACCTATGATTAAGACAACAGGAGTGTGGATGCTGTCCAGAGCATAATAGCACGCATCTACATTGGTAGCCTTGGAGTCATTGACATAAAGTACGCCATTGATTGTAGTGACTTTTTCCAACCTATGCTCTACCCCTTGAAAGTCCTGCAAGCACTGGCAAATCACCTCACTTTTCACACCTACAATATTGGCGGATATACCTGCAGCCAGTGAGTCATACAGATTATGCTTGCCTTGCAGGGCCAGACGTTCCTGTTCCAAATTGACAGGCATGGGATACTCCAACTCATATTTGCCATCTTCCAAGTATCCTATCGAGCCGGCTTTCTTCAATTCCGAAAACGGACACAATCGGCTTTGAATGCCATATTTGTGTAATTCCTTCTGTATGATGGGGTCATCCATCCAGTACACAAAAGCATCTTCAGGTGTCTGATTTTGGACAATACGCATCTTGGCATCTACATAGTTCTGCATGTTGTAGTCATAGCGGTCCAAATGGTCGGGGGTGATATTCAGAAGGACAGCCACATCAGCCTTGAAGTCATACATGTTGTCCAATTGGAAGGAACTGAGTTCGATGACGTAATAATCATAGTCCTTTTCTGCCACCTGATAAGCTAGACTTCTGCCAATATTGCCGGCAAGTCCCACATTGTAGCCTGCTGTCTTCAAGATATGGTAGGTCAGTGAGGTGGTGGTTGTCTTTCCGTTGGAACCGGTAATACATACCATTTTGGCATGAGTATAGCGACCTGCAAATTCAATCTCGCTGATAATGGGAATACCTATTTGCATAATCTTCCTGACAATGGGTGCAGTATTGGGAATTCCCGGACTCTTAATCACTTCATCGGCATTGAGAATCAGATTTTCGCTATGATTTCCATCTTCCCAAGGAATGTGGTACTGATTGAGCAGGTTCTTGTATTTGTCGCTGATGTGACCGGCATCCGACAGGAAGACATCATATCCTTTCTTCTGTGCGAGGACAGCGGCTCCCCAACCGCTTTCTCCTCCCCCTAAAATCACTATTCTAGACATATTGTTAACGTATTTTCAATGTAATGATTGTTGTTGCAGCCAGCAAGAGAGTAACTATCCAAAAACGGATGGTAATCTTGGCTTCATGAAAACTATTGCGAGGCCATTGGGGCAACACATAAGAACAAGTCTTGTCCATTTGCTCTGGCAGTACTCTAAAATTGTCGTGTATCGGCGTCCGCTTAAAGATGCGTTGTCGTTTCCCTTTCCGTTTTCCTATTTTAAAATAGGTGGTCTGCAGAATGACACTTAGGCTCTCTACGAAGAATACCCCGCATAGTATGGGCAACAGGAGTTCTTTATGGATAATGACAGCCAGCACACCGATGATACCACCTATGGCAAGGCTTCCCGTATCCCCCATGAAAATCTGTGCCGGATAGGCATTGTACCAAAGGAATCCAATAAGCGCTCCTACAAAAGCACAACAGAACACCACGAGTTCCTGAGTGCCAGGAATGTACATGATATTTAAATAACTGGCCAACGATATATGACTGGATACATAAGCCAGCACTCCGAGCGCTATGCCTATGATGGCCGAGTTGCCTGTTGCCATACCATCCATTCCGTCATTGAGATTGGCTCCATTGGAAACAGCCATGACTACAATGACTGTCAGGAAGACAAAGAATATCCATCCTGCTTCCTCCCGATATTCTCCACAGAAGGAAAAAAGTTGACTGTAATCCAGATTATTGTTTTTCACAAAGGGAATCGTCGTCTTGGTTGACTTCTGTTCATTGACATTATGAGACACATAGGCCACATTGCCATTGCGCATTATTTCCGTGTTGTCTCTTATCACTGCATCGGGACTCAAATAGAGGGTCAGTCCTACAATCAGTCCAATGCCAAATTGACCGATGATCTTCACCCATCCGTTCAGTCCTTCCTTATTGCGACGGAATATCTTGATGTAATCATCCAAAAATCCTAGTGCTCCCAGCCACAATGTAGTGACTATCATCAAAAGCAGGTAGATATTACGCAGACGGCCTAATAACAGACACGGCACCAGCATTGATGCTATGATGATAATGCCTCCCATTGAAGGAACTCCTTGCTTCTTGACTCCATAGGGGTCAATAGATACATCCCGTTGGGTTTCACTGATATGATGGCTTTTCATCCAATGTATAAAATAGGTACCAAAGCGGGCAGAAATAATCAGCGCCAAAATAAATGCCAATAGAGAACGGAACGATATATAACTCCACATACCCGAACCGGGTACGCCAAATGATTCTAGAAATCGGAACAGATAGTATAGCATAGTGGTTGTTTTTAATAAGTGAAAAAAAGACCGTTAGCGGGAGAGTACTTCCTCTTCCTGTCGGAACAGACGGACTAATACTTCTTTATCATCAAAATGATACTTGACACCTTGAATTTCCTGATAGGTTTCATGTCCCTTACCTGCTATCAGCACCACATCTCCCTTCTGGGCCATTGTACACGCCGTTTTGATAGCCTGCTGGCGGTCGGTAATGGCTATCACCTTCCCTTCTTCCTCAAGAGTGATGCCTGTCAGCATATCTTGGATAATATCTTCCGGGCGTTCGTTTCTGGGATTGTCACTAGTCAGGATGACTTGATTGCTGTTGATGACGGCTTCATGAGCCATTTGAGGACGCTTCCCCTTATCACGATTACCTCCACATCCGCATACAGTAATGATTCGTCCTTTATCTCCCAGCACACTGTGGATAGTAGACAATACATTGATTAACGCATCCGGTGTATGAGCATAGTCTACAATGGCGATGTAGCCTTTAGGGGAAGGGAGGGTTTCAAAACGTCCGGATACGGGTTGAAGCACACTCATGGCAGTAAGTATATCCTGTACATCCTCGCCTAGCAACACGGCTGCCCCATAAATAGCAAGGGCATTGGAGACATTGAAACTACCTACCAGAGGGATATGGACGTCCGTACCGTTGATATGGAGGAACATACCATGAAAATCCATTTCCAATATTCGGGCATGAAAGTCTGCCATTTTGGTTCGAGAATAGGTTTTGACATGTGCCTTGCAGTTTTGTACCATAAACATACCATTGCGGTCATCTGCGTTGACCAAGGCAAATGCTTCGGCATCTAGTCCGTCAAAGAAAGCCTTCTTGGCATCCCGGTAATTCTCAAATGTCTTATGATAATCCAAATGGTCGCGTGTGAGATTGGTGAAGATGGCTCCTGCAAATCGCAACCCGGAGATACGTTGCTGATGAACTGAGTGGCTACTTACTTCCATAAAAGCATATTGGCATCCTCGGTCAGCCATTTCTCCTAGCAGCCGATTTAAGGTAATGGGGTCGGGAGTAGTCTGAGTAGCAGGAATCTCCTCGTCATCTATATAGTTGCAGACTGTGGAGCAGAGACCACAATGATATCCCAACCGCTTGAAGAGTTTATACAGCAAGGTAGCTATCGTAGTCTTTCCGTTCGTACCTGTTACTCCTACAAGTTTCAGCCTTTTGCTAGGTTGGCCGTAGAAGGCCGTAGCTACTCTTCCTACATCAGCACCGGAGTTCTCTACCATTATATAGGTGACATCTTCTTGGCGTACTTCGGGTATCTGCTCGCAAATGATGGCGTGCGCACCTTTCTGTACCACATCGTTGATATATATGTGACTATCCGTCTGAGTACCACGCACGGCAATAAACAAATCACCCTGCTTGACAGTCCTTGAGTCAGTGGTGATGTCGGCGATTTCTATGTCCGCATTACCTTCCATGCGAATGATGGTGATGTCTGATATGAGTTCCTTCAGTTTCATAATACTTTGATAGGATGATTTTCTTAAGTCGGTTGCTCTGATGTTGGGTGTGAGACAGTATCTTGCGTTACTGGCGTTGCTTCCTTATTGGCTTTGCCATTGTATTTTTTCATAGCCAATTTTAAGTGGATATGTTCTTTCTTGACAACGAGATGTCCATAAGGCAGGCTTTGCTGTACCACCGTGCCAAATCCTTCTATGGATACCTTCATGCCTAGTGACTCCAGCAAATACACGGCATCTCGTGCTCCCATCCCCGTTACATCGGGTACGATAGTTGTCTGTATAGGTATGTTTTCGCTTCTGTATCGTTTTCCCTCCTGCTCTGCTTTTCCCCAAAGTTGGAACCCTCCTGTTGGTGCAGTTGTTGGCAGGTCGCAGTGGTAGTCAAAGAAATCCAGCACCTCAGAGGCATGCTTCATGTTGCCTTTGCATACTATAGGGGTATGGTGGTGCATACTGTCAGATAGTAGATTCAAGTCGGGACGCATGGTTCGCTGCATGACCATCTCGGCAACTGCCTTGAAGACTGGACCACATTGCTGACCACCCGATGCTGGCCATCCTGACTTTATCATACATACCATGCAACTATATAGTGGTTTCTCTGAAGGGAAATAGCCTACAAATGAAACAAGGAATCCTCGTGTGTTACCCGATTTGTTCCATATCTGAGCCGTTCCGGTCTTACCTGACACACTGAACAGTGGAGAACCTGCTCTTTTGCCAAGTCCTATGCTCACTACCCGATGCAGGCAGATTTGCAGATCTTTTATGGCCTTGGGCGAAGCCATACGTTCTCTGATGACTTGGGGCGGATATTCTGCAATAATTTCTCCGTTGCGCATTGCGCTAGTGACAAAGCGGGGACGCATCATCTTGCCATTATTGGCTATTCCGTTGTAGAAAGACAGTACGCTGATGGGGGGTACCTGTGTTTCGTAACCAATACTCATCCATGGAAGAGCCGTATTGTACCAATTGGCCCAATGTTTCCCGGTCTTGTCTTTATAGGGGCGACGTATGCGGGGACGTACATATCCTGGAATGTCCAAATGGAGGTCTTCAGCGATACCTGTCCGATATAATCCGTCTACAAATTTCTCGGGATGATGATGATATATTCTGTCAATAAGGGCACTTACGCCTATGTTAGATGATTGCTCCAAACATTGTGAGACGGTAAGTACGCCATAGCCTCCCTTGTTCCAGTTGTGGTCTTTCATGATGCGCCCATACATCTCCTTCTTACCCAGATTGCAGTCCACCTTATCATCTATATGCAGTTGACCGTCGTTCAATGCCACCAAGAAGGATATAGGTTTGAATACCGAACCAGGTTCCATAAGGTTACTCACGGCTATATTTCTTGATTCCTTCAAAGTTCCATCCGAAACGCGTGATAGGTTGACAATGGCCTTCACATCTCCTGTAGCCACCTCCATCAACAATACTACCCCATCACTGGCTTTATGCTTGTCCATTTGCTCTTTGAGTGCTTTTTCTGCAAAGTCTTGCATCCTGACGTCAAGAGTAGTCATGATATCTGCACCATCCACAGGAGGCTGGTCAGTAATGGACAGCCATGAGTTGAGCACCTTTTGCCGATGGGAAATACCCGGTTTGCCTCTCAGGAGCGTATCGTAAGCTAGTTGCAAACCGGAGCGTGCCGAGTCTTTTCCCGGGTAGGTATCTCCCAAGGTTCTAGCAGCCAACGAGCCAAATGGTTTTTTGATATCGTTGAATCCTTCCTCATGCAAACCTGTCACTCTCTTGCTCAGGCATAGGTAAGGCAGTTTCTTGATTTCCTTGAAAGCCGTATATGAGATTCGTTTCGGATAGATAGCCCAGTGTCTGCTTCTCTTTTTATAACCTGTCATCAGGTGGTCCAAAAACCACTTTGTCGATTTGTCGGGAAACATTCGGTTGAGTCCCTGTGCCAGACTGTCGGCTTTATCATTGAAGAGTGAATCTCGGAGGCGTTGTGCTTTGGCTTGTGTTTTTTCATCTGGGTCGGTTACCACAAAATCCAAATACACTTTATAGTCAGGTAGAGCTGTTGCCAGCAGTTGTCCATCTGCACTCAGTATGTTTCCTCGGGAAGCTGGAATACTTACATTTTCCCGCACATTGCGTGCACCTACTTCTTTCCAAAAAGTACGCTTGACGAACATGATGTATGCCGTCTTGCCCACGATGGCTATCCCCACCAGGATGAATACCAAAGCCAGCAGGTTGTAGCGTCTTAATGTACTCTTGTAGGGAAAGTTTTTCATCTTGCTTTGATTTCTATGGGAGGTTGAGAACTAGGTTGTAGGGTAGTATCTCCCCTTGCACGGAGGTATTCCTCCACTTGGCTCTGGCGACATTTCTGCAACAATTCCGAAGAACGTATCAAGGCATCGTAACGCGTATCCTTCAGTTCTTCTTTCAATTTTGCTATTTTTATGGTAGCTTGCTGAGAGGCATATCGGTTGGTAATATAAAGGATGGTCAGGATGATGACATACAGAAAGAAGAAGGCATGCTTGCGAAACCAGTGCGCATTCAGGATGTCTCCTCCCAACACTGATGAGAGCGACCAGTTTACCCTTACTTCTTCTCCATCGTCTGAGGTGAAAGCCTCCATGATTTTCTTTACCGACTCCTGCTCCTCTGGCTCTTTCTCGTCAGGAAGGGAATCGCCCATCCTTTTCAGCTCATTCTCTTCGGCTATGTTTCTACGTACCTCGTCGGATGTCAGTTCGGCGTCTGGCAAGGTTTGAAAATCTTCCATCTGCCTGTTGTCTTCTTGATTCATCATCTGTTACTGGTTTTGACGGTTAGAAAATGAAGTACTTTCATCTATCTTTTCAGCCACTCTCAGTCGTGCACTCCTGCTGCGGGGATTTTCATTTATCTCTTCTTCAGATGCTTCTGCTGGATATTGCTTCAAGGCTTTCAGCGGAGCCATAGGACGCCCATAGAAGTCTTTCTCTACTTGGCCTTCTACATTCCCCGCTCTAATGATATTCTTGATGATGCGGTCTTCCAGCGAATGATAGGACAGCACCACCAGTCGTCCACCAGGCTTCAGTATCTTGATGGCGGCATGCAACATTTCTGTCAATGCTTCCAGTTCTCCGTTGACTGCTATGCGGAGTGCCTGAAACACTTTCGCCATCTCCTTCTTTTCGCGGGCAGGGTTAAGATGTTTACCTATGGCGTTTTGGAGTGATAGGGTAGTATGCAATCCACCTTGGTCTTCGCGGGCTTGGACAATGGCTTTGGCCATCTGCCTTGCATGGCGTAGTTCCCCATACCACTTCAATATGTCTGTCAGTTGGGTTTCACTATACTGATTCACAATATCATCAGCACTGATACGGGCATCTTGGTTCATCCTCATGTCCAACGGACCATCTTCCCGAAAAGAAAAACCTCTTTCAGCTGTATCGAAATGATGACTAGAAACACCCAAATCGGCCAATATGCCATCTACGCCATCTATGCCGTAGTAATGCATCCAATTGCCCAAATACCTAAAGTTGCTTCGTATAAATGTAAAACGACTGTCTTGGGGAGCATTCTCAAAGGCATCAGCATCTTGGTCAAAACCAAACAGATGTCCTCCTTCTTCCAGTCTTTCCAAAATGCCACGGCTATGTCCTCCACCTCCCAGCGTTACATCTACGTAAGTTCCTTGGGGGTGAATATTCAAGGCTTCCATACAGGGAAGAAACAAGACGGGAATATGATAACAACTATCTGTCTTCATCATCATTGTGGTATTGCGTCCATCGTGTTTTCTAACAGATTTCCCAAGTCAGAACTAAAACCGTCGGCATGGCATCCCTTAGCCCAGATTTCGATAGTGTCATCCATTCCTACAAATGTGATTTCTTGCTCAATGCCAACCATCTTCAAATAACGTTTGGGGATGAGAAATCTTCCTCCGGCGTCAAGGGTGACCCATTCGGCATCTGATACAAACTGGCGGAATATCTGTCTTTGCTGACGGTTCCACTGACTGAGGCGACTCCTCAATACATCTAGACGATTGTACCACTCCTCTTGCGTGTAGAGCACAAGGCAATTCTCAAATATATCCTTACGGAGAATCAGAGAAAACCCTTCTTCTGCATGCAGACATCGGCGGAAAGCCGCAGGCAAGAAGACTCTTCCCTTGGTATCTAGACGTGCATCAACAGTTCCAATTAGACGGCAGTTTTCCATTTCATACAATTTGCAAATTCAAAATTAGCAACAATTCCCCACAATTCCCCACTTTTTGCCGTATTTTTTCAAAAAAGTTTTGTGTCTCTGTTGATATATTCTGTAAATGGTTGATTTACAAATCTAGTTTATTCAATTACTGTTTCCAGATATTTCCCTGAAAAATCTCTTCTCATGAAGTATTGATATAGAAAAATTCAGGTTCAACTGGCATTTTTTCTTGAAAAGTAGTAAGTTTGTAGTTGCATAGTCCGCCCATGGTTTTCAGGGCGAAGAGAATGATTGACATGACACGCATATATATTATTTTGTTTCTAGTGATAGGACTCCTGTTGCCCTGTACCAAATCTCTCTCCAAGGATATTGCAGATAGCCGAACGAAGGTGGTATTTCACACCGACAAAGGCGACATCGTCATTGCCCTGTCCGACTCAACTCCCCGTCATAGAGATCACTTCCTGCAATTGGTTCGGCATCACCAGTACGACAGTTTGTTGTTTCATCGAGTAATTCCTGGGTTTATGATTCAGACGGGAGACCCCTCCTCCCGTTATGCAACCGATGGTGAAGAACTGGGATCTCAGAGTATAGGCAATCCTATTCCTGCAGAAATAGTCTTTCCTCAACTCTATCACAAGAAGGGAGCGGTTGCTGCTGCTCGTTTGGGCGACGAGGTAAATCCAGAGAAGAAGTCCAGTGGGAGTCAGTTTTTTATTGTATGGGGCATGGAATACACATCTCGGGAGTGGGAAGAAATATTCAGCAGTTTGGAGAATCTTAACAGAATCTCTTTTCCCCCTTCTGTAAAAAAGGAATACATCCGTCACGGGGGTGCCCCACATCTAGATGGAGGATACACTGTGTTTGGTGAGGTAATCAGTGGAATGAAGACTGTCGGCAAGATTCTTGATATGAGGACCGATAGATACGACCGTCCCTTTGACAATGTACGGATAACAGGCACAGAGATTCTCTGTCCTTGAAAAATCAAAATTTATAAGCATTCAACTATCCAACCCCTTTCTATCATGAAAAAGACATTTGCATGGGCATTGTCAGCCCTATTGGCAGTGACGCTATCGGCGCAGAAGACCATTTCCATCGAGACCGATGCCGACGAAGTAGTCAAATTATGGGATAATCAAACCGCCCCTCATAGCTCTGAAGAAACCGCTGACGAGGAACTCAATGCAAAAAAACATTTTTCCCATACGTCAGAAACAGTCCTCTATATCTACAAGCCCGCAGCTGAAGTTGCCACTGGTCAGGCAATAATAGTGTGTCCTGGAGGGGGTTATTCCAAAGTATGTATTGAGCATGAAGGATTTGCTATGGCTCGTTATTTCAAGAGCATCGGAGTGACCGCCGTTGTCCTAAAGTATCGTCTGCCCAATTATGGCCATAAGGAAGTACCTCTGGAAGATGCGCAGGAAGCACTGAGGTGGACACGCCGACAGGCAACCCGTTTGCATATTGATGCCAGCAAGGTAGGTATTTGCGGCGGTTCGGCAGGAGGTCATTTGGCTGCGTACACCTCAACCTTTACTTCCGATGCAGAAAAACCCGCCTTCTCAATTCTGTTTTATCCTGTCATCACGGGCACCACATGGTACACCCATCAAGACACCTTTGCCCGTCTGTTAGGAAAAGAGCGCACCCCTAAGCAGCAGGAATACTATTCCTTGGAGAATCGTGTCACCGAGACCACTCCTCCCACTCTTTTATTGTTAGCTGACGACGACCGTGTCGTACCCACCATCAGTTCCCTTCTATACTATAAAGCCTTGAATGAACATGGTGTGAAAGCTTCCATGCACATATATCCTAGTGGAGGACACGGATGGGCAGGATCTTCTGATTATAAGTACAAAGCCAATTACGAAGCAGCC
>JALERS010000144.1 GCA_022763905.1 Prevotellaceae bacterium
GTCTTTGTTGTCTTTGTTGTCTTTGTTGTCGTTTTATTTTCTGACTATAACGGGGATAATTTTTTTTATTTGTTGTCATTGTTGATAACTATTCAGCGATTAGGCATACGGTCACCTTCCGTGGTCTTTTCCACGCTGCGAAGGAGCCCGTATGCCTAATCGCTGAACAGTTATAATTTCTTCAATATATTTTAAATAGCCTTAAATTTTCAGGAAAAATTTTCTGTCAGGTTTGCCTCCCGAAAATACAGGGAAAATGATTGGAAACGGCGTTCCTGATGCTCGGAAAGCGGTCATTTTTTCGGTTTCTATGCTTCTACGCCCCCACCATCCTCTTGAAAATCTTCATTTTTGACTTACTTTTCGTCCATTTCAAAGCCTGTTTTCAAATTTTCGAAGGAGATTTTCGAGTTTTCAAAGCCAATTCTTGCCTCAAACTGACCACTTTCAGGGGTCAAACTGATCACTTTCAAGGGTAAAACAGATCACTTTCAAGGGTCAAACTGACCACTTTCTGGATGGCACCTCCCCAGAACGGTCGCGAAACTCGGATTTTCCACCTCGGCGACACCTTCGTGGCCTGTCCAAAACAGGTGTTTTCGCGGGTGTCAGATTGCAAAACGAGGGGTAAAACCGCCTTTTTAAGAAATATTAAGTTAATGGGTGTTAAATAGAGTACTGAAAGCCAATTTCTAATGCCTCTACACGGCCTGAAATGCGAGCGCGGAAAAAAATTTTGAAACGATGGGGATTTTTGGGGGTTAGAACGGGAGAAAGTGGTCATTTGGCGGGTCTGAATTTAACATGTGTTAACCTTTCGAGGTCGCTGCGCTGATGACATGAATCGGTGGTATCATCGGGTTTTTGAACACGGATTTTACGTTCTTAAGTAGGTAATGAAAATTAGTCATCTGATATTAGTTAGATTTGTTTGAATGCTCTATTTGGATGCAGGTTTTAGTCTCCCTCTCCTTTAGAAGAAGGCTGGGGAGAGGCCTCAGGGCTGACACTAGACTTTGCCCTTCAGTCCTCCTGTCTGAAAGTAGATGAACAAGGGACAGAAGCCGCTTCGTCTACTATAGCTGGAGGCAATCTTACAACCGACATTATTCGACCCGAGGTGGAAATGAGGCTCAATCGTCCCTTCCTCTATGTTATCCGTGAGAAGACATCGGGTATGATACTTCTGATAGGTGCCTGTCAGCAATAGGAAAGGAGTTCTGAAAGCCTCTCCCCAACCCTCCCCTGAAGGGAAGGGAGTACATTCTTATCGTCTTCAGAGGGTTTCTCTTCAGATGCGGAGAGAGGCCCTCTGGCTTATTTTTCAAGATAATCGGATGTCGTTCCATGCATTTTTCGTAATTTTGCGTCACTTTTATTGTAGAATGGCTTATTGTGCCATCTGCTCAGGTATTGTTTTGGACAATTGCACTATCCATGGCCAAGAAAAAGAAAATCAATAGCGGACTGACAGGTATCAACGCCCTCACCTCATGCATCAGCACTACACTCATGCTCGTATTATTGGGAATGGTCATCTTCTTTGTTTCATTCGCCAATGACTTTTCCGATAATTTGAGAGAAAATTTCAATGTAACACTCATCTTGGATGATGAGATGACCGTCAAGGAGACACGTGCTTTAGAGAAGGAACTCTCCCAGATGCCAGCCGCACGTATGGTAACCTATATCTCTAAAGAGAAAGCCTTGAAAGAGCAGTCGGAGGCCCTTCATAGTGATCCTTCTGAGTTTATGGGAGTCAATCCGATGCCTGCCTCCTTTGAAGTACATCTGCGTGCTGCCTATGCCCATCCTGACAGCCTGGCGAAATTTCTGCCTTATCTGAAGGCTTATCCCAAGGTGCTTGAAGTATCCTATCCGCAGCAGTTGCTAGAGAGTCTCAACAGTAATATTCGCCGTATCAGTACCGTCTTGCTCTGCATTGCTTTGCTGTTGTCGCTGGTATCCTTCACTCTTATCAACAATACTATTCAGTTGAGTGTCTATACCCACCGCTTCCTTATCCGTACCATGAATCTTGTAGGTGCCAGTTGGGGATTCATCCGACGTCCGTTCATGCGCCAGGCTTTTATTATAGGAATCATCTCCGCCATACTTGCTACAGCCTTGCTGGGTGGAGGTCTTTGTGCGCTGGTCAAATATGAACCTTCGCTTATGGAGCTTATCTCTGTTACTACGTTGGCTTATACGGTGGGAGCCATATTTGCCTTTGGTATCCTGCTTACCCTCTTCTGTGCCTTTGTCACTGTCAACCGGATGCTCCGTCTCAAGGAGGGACAACTCTATCGTTACTGATTCAAGAATACAAAATACACATATATTATGGATCGCAGAAACTTCGCTTTCAACAAGACCAATTTCATCCTGCTCGCAATCGGGATGGTTATCGTCATCTTGGGTTTCATCCTTATGGCAGGAGGAGGCTCTACCGAATCGCATTTTGATGCAGAAATCTTCAATGCCACTCGCATCAAGGTCGCTCCTATGGTATGTCTCTTCGGATTCATCTTTATGCTTGTTGCCATCATGTGGCGTAAGAAGGACAGTGATACAACTGATGGACAACCCTAATTTTTGTAAAGACAGCAGTTATGGACTTGTTTGAAGCCATTATCCTGGGAATAGTAGAAGGACTTACCGAATTCCTTCCCGTTTCATCCACCGGCCATATGATTATTACCCAGCATCTGTTGGGTATGGAGAGTACAGCCTTTGTAAAGGCATTTACCGTCATCATCCAGTTTGGAGCCATCCTGTCGGTGATGGTACTGTATTGGCGTCGCTTCTTTTATCCTTCCCGTCAGGCGGAAGGCATGGGCTGGTGGTCTGCCATATGGCGGTTTTATTTGAAACTGGTGGCTGGTGTGTTACCGGCAGTGGTATTGGGCCTGTTGTTAAATGACTATATCGAAGCTGCATTGGGCAGTGTGGTCGTCGTAGCAGTGATGCTGGTCATAGGAGGAGTATTTATGCTCTTCTGTGACCGTATCTTCTGTCATGGTTCCGAGCAGACTCCGCTCACCTATCGTCGTGCCTTCATCATCGGTATTATCCAGTGTATCTCCATGATACCAGGTGTAAGCAGAAGTATGGCCACCATAGTGGGAGGTATGTCGCAACAGCTTACCCGCAAGGCCGCCGCTGAGTTTTCCTTCTTCCTGGCAGTACCTACCATGATGGGAGCCACTTGTCTGGAGGTGTATAAGATGATCAGTCATGGAGGAGGCAACCTTTTGCTGGAGGGCAACAATCTGTTGATGCTTATGGTAGGTTCGGTAGTCAGTTTTATTGTAGCCATTGCCGCCATCCGCTTTTTCATCAGTTATGTGACCCGCTACGGATTCCGTGCCTTCGGCTGGTATCGCATCATAGTCGGTGCAATCATCCTGATAGCCTTGGTCTGTGGAATAGATCTCCAGATGATAGACTGACAGTGGCCGGTCTGAAACAACAGTACCTGTACCATCATGGATTTCTTCTCCGGTGAAATCATTGCCATTGACAAGCCCTACGAGTGGACCTCGTTTGGGGTAGTGGCCCGTGTGCGCAATCTGCTTACCCAACATCTTCAACAGAAGGTGAAGGTAGGTCATGCCGGTACACTCGACCCCTTGGCTACAGGAGTGTTGCTGCTATGTACGGGGAAGGCTACCAAGCGCATTGAAGAACTCCAGGCCCATGACAAGGAATACATAGCAACCCTCAAGCTTGGAGCTACCACGCCCAGTTATGACCGCGAGTATCCAGAAGACACTCAGTACCCTGTGGACCATATCACTACCCGACTCCTCCAGCAGACGCTGGCGCGTTTTGTGGGTGAGATAGAGCAGATACCCCCTGCCCATTCCGCATGTAAAATCAATGGAGAACATGCCTACCGTAAGGCACGAAGAGGAGAGGAAGTGACCCTCAAGCCTAAAAAACTAGTCATAGACAGCATAGAACTGCTTTCTTGTCAGATGCCTGAAATTCGTCTGCGTATCGTTTGTTCCAAGGGCACCTACATACGTGCACTGGCCCGCGATATAGGACAGGCACTGGATAGCGGAGCTTATCTTACGGCTTTGCAGCGTACCCGCATAGGAGCCTATAGCCTGGACTGCTGTAAACAGTTGGATGAGGTGCCCACCTGGCTCGACTCCCTGTCTGACATGAATTAAAACATAATACACAACTAAGATATGAAACTTTCACAATTCAAATTCAAATTGCCTGAAGACCAGATTGCCCTTTATCCTCCCAAGTTCCGCGATGAATGCCGTATGATGGTACTCCACCGCAAGACAGGTAAGATAGAACACAAGATGTTCAAGGAATTTCTGGAATATTTCAGTCCGTTTGATGTGTTTGTCTTCAATGATACCAAGGTCATTCCTGCCCGCCTCTATGGCAACAAGGAAAAGACAGGAGCCCGTATTGAGGTGTTTCTGCGTCGCGAACTCAATCCTTCCCTCTTCCTTTGGGATGTGCTTGTAGATCCTGCCCGCAAGATACGTATAGGCAACAAACTCTATTTCGGAGAGGATGAATCGCTGGTGGCAGAAGTGATAGACAATACCACCAGTCGCGGACGTACCCTCCGGTTCCTCTATGATGGACCGCATGAAGAGTTCAAACGCCAACTTTATTCGCTGGGAGAAGCTCCTATTCCTGATGTTATACGCAGGAAGCGTCCTGTGGTAGAAGAAGACCTTGAGCGTTTCCAATGCCTCTTTGCAGCCAACGAAGGTGGAGTCATTGCACCTGCTGCAGGTCTCCATTTCTCCCGTGAGATGCTCAAGCGCATGGAGATCAACGATATCAAAAGTGCCTACATTACCCTTCACTGCGGATTGTGCAACCTTGATACCACAGATGTGGAAGACCTCACCAAGCATAAGATGGAGTCGGAGGAGATGTATATTACGAGAGCAAACTGCGAAATAGTCAACAGCGCACGTGATGCCGGCCATCGTATCGTGGCTGTGGGAACTACCGTACAACGGGCTATGGAGTCGGCTTGTGACACCCTTGGACACATCAATCCTTTTGAAGGATGGACCAACAAGTTCATCTTCCCACCCTATACTTTCAACGTGGCACATGCCATGTTCTCCAATTTTCATTTCTCGGAGAGCATCATGTTGATGCTTGTAGCCGCCTTCGGAGGGTATGAGAATACCATGGAAGCCTATAAGACCGCTGTCAAGGAGGGTTATCTCTTCGGTCCTTTAGGTGACGTGATGCTCATTGTAGACTGAGATGGCAAGGGTCTGTCTCAGTCTGGGATCCAATCTGGGGCCAAGAGAAACCTATCTCCGTAAAGCCCTGCAGGCACTTGACAAGGAACTGGGTAGCCTTGTCAAGTGTTCTTCTTTCTATGAAACTCTTCCCTGGGGCTTCTCTTCAGACAGTCTTTTCCTCAATGCTGCTGCTTGTTTCGACACCCTATTGTCGCCTGAAGAGGTACTGGCAGTGACCCAACAGATAGAAAAGTCCTTAGGCCGTAAGGAAAAGAGCCGTCAGGGACAGTATGCCGACCGTTGTATAGACATTGACATATTGCTGTATGACGATAAGGTGATGCAGACTCCCGATATGATTCTTCCCCATCCCCACATGGCAGAAAGGATGTTCGTACTCGAGCCGCTGGCTGAAATCATGCCCCATATGCTTCATCCTCAGCTCAGGAAGACCATCCTCCAACTCAAGGAAGAACTGGCAGAAAGGAGCGAAAGAAGGTCGTGATATTTTTTAAGAATATTCCGACGCAGGAAAGGAAAAATATCTATAGTTGCGTTATTGTTGTGAACAGGAAAGGATAAGCCACAGGGGAATATCTGTCAGGCTACAGCGTCAGTCAGAAAGGAAGGCTTCCTTTGCCGTCCGGACTTCTGTCTTCCCCC
>JALERS010000075.1 GCA_022763905.1 Prevotellaceae bacterium
TTGATGTAGAGTGTCTGACGATGGTGGTTCACTCTGATGAAGACTGGGTAGAACCCGTCCTTTCGCGCCCACTGGACGCACGCTTTCATTGTTGCCATATTCCTATTGTTTGCTAAACTGTGTTCCCATTGTTTGACCTGCTATTGTCAAGAACCTGCGCTAACTCACTCACTTGCAATCCAAATCACGTCAAAATCACGGTGTCTGATTTTCCAATACTTTTCCAAATCTTTTCCGTTCATTCTGCTCATTTTCCGTGTCGGAATGAACGAACCTCCATTTACGAAGTTAGGCGGAAGCCCCTTTGTTTTCGGGGCTTTCCGCCTAACTCGCTTAGTTTCAAGTTTCGTCGTTTATTCCTCGACGGCAGCCTGCGCCGCGGCAAGTCTGGCAATAGGTACGCGGAAAGGTGAGCAGGAAGCATAATTCATACCAACCTTAGCACAGAACTTGACTGAACTGGGTTCTCCACCATGTTCACCACAAATACCAGTGCGGAGACTGGGACGAATAGAACGACCCTTCTCAACTGCAATCTTAATCAATTGCCCTACTCCATTCTGATCAAGTACCTGGAAGGGATCTACATCCAATATTTTCTTGTCAAGATATACAGGTAAGAAACTTGCAATATCATCACGAGAGTAACCGAATGTCATCTGAGTAAGGTCATTTGTACCAAACGAGAAATATTCAGCTTCTTCGGCAATCCTGTCTGCAGTTAATGCTGCACGAGGAATCTCTATCATTGTACCTATTTCAAAGTCAATGGAAATTCCCTGCTCAGAGAATACCTCCTCTGCTGTTTTCTTGATAATCTCTTTCTGTTGCTTGAATTCGTTGACTATACCAATAAGGGGTACCATGATTTCAGGCATGGGGTTCTTGCCTTCTTTCTTGAGTTCACATGCAGCAGAAAGAATAGCTCTAGTCTGCATGGCTGTAATTTCAGGGAAGGTAATACCTAAACGGCAACCACGGTGTCCCAACATAGGATTGTTTTCTGCAAGAGAATTAACACGTTTCTGAATTTCCTGAACGCTTACACCCATTTCTTCTGCCATTGCCTTCTGACCATCCAAATCATGGGGAACAAATTCGTGAAGAGGAGGATCGAGCAGACGGATATTTACAGGATATCCATCCATTGCCTCAAGAATGCCTTTGAAGTCGGCTTTCTGGTAAGGCAACAATTTGGCAAGCGCTTTCTCTCTGCCTTCAACTGTATCAGCGAGAATCATCTCACGCATAGCAACAATCTTCTTGTCTTCAAAGAACATATGCTCTGTACGGGTCAATCCGATACCTTTTGCTCCGAAGGCACGCGCCAGTTGGGCATCATGTGGAGTATCTGCATTGGTACGTACCTGCAATTCAGTATATTTGTCGCACAAGTCCATCAGTTCCTTAAAATCACCACTCAGTTCAGCGGCTGTAGTAGGAATCTGTCCGGCATATACCTGTCCGGTTGAACCATTCAAGGAAATATAGTCACCTTCTTTATATACTACGCCTTCAATTTCCAATGTCTTGGATTTGAGGTCAACAGTAATACCGCCTGCACCAGATACGCAACATTTTCCCATTCCTCGAGCTACTACTGCAGCATGAGATGTCATACCACCGCGGGCAGTAAGGATACCTTCTGCACTTGCCATACCTGCCAAGTCTTCCGGAGAAGTCTCGATACGGACCAAAATAACCTTATGTCCATCTTCATGCCATTTCTGAGCATCGTCAGCATGGAAGACAATTTGTCCACATGCTGCACCTGGAGAAGCGGGAAGCCCTTGAGTAATGGGTTTTACTTTAGACAAGGCAATCTTGTCAAATACAGGATGCAACAAGTCATCCAGTTTTTGCGGTTCACAACGCAAAATAGCTGTCTTCTCATCAATCTTTCCTTCGTGAAGCAAGTCCATAGCAATCTTTACCATGGCTGTACCGGTACGCTTTCCATTTCTAGTCTGCAAGAACCAGAGTTTACCTTCCTGTACAGTGAATTCCATATCCTGCATATCACGATAGTGCTCTTCCAGTTTTTCCTGGATAGCATTCAACTGTGCAAAGATTTCAGGCATTGCCTCCTCCATAGAAGGATATTTGGCTTTGCGTTCTTCTTCAGAGATGCCAGCACGTTCTGCCCACTTCAAAGAACCTTGTAGTGTAATCTGTTGTGGTGTACGAATACCTGCCACAACGTCTTCACCTTGAGCGTTAACAAGATACTCACCATTGAATACATTTTCACCTGTGGCAGCATCACGACTGAAGCATACACCTGTAGCAGAGGTATTGCCCATATTGCCGAATACCATAGCCATTACAGATACAGCAGTTCCCCATTCATCAGGAATTCCTTCCATTTTTCTGTAAAGGATGGCACGTTCATTCATCCAGCTACGGAATACAGCACAGATAGCCCCCCAAAGTTGTTCCATAGGATCTGTGGGGAAGTCATGTCCTGTCTGCTCTTTGATGGCCTTTTTGAAACGTACTACCAAGCCTTTCAGTTCATCTACAGAAAGGTCTTTGTCCAGTACCACTCCACGCTGAGCTTTCACCTCTTCTATAATTACTTCGAACGGGTCACGGTCTTCTTTGTTCACAGGCTTCATACCAAGAACAACATCACCATACATCTGGACAAACCGACGATAGGAATCATAAACGAAATGAGGATTACCTGTTTTTCTGGCCATGCCTTCTGCTACTTCATCATTTAGACCCAGGTTCAGAATAGTATCCATCATACCTGGCATGGAAGCACGTGCTCCAGAACGTACACTGACAAGCAGCGGATTGGTTGCATCACCAAATTTGCTGTTCATCAGATTTTCTATATGACTGACTGCTGCCTTTACTTCATCTGTAAGCAACTCAACAATTTTCTCCTGTCCAACTGTATAATATTCATTACAGGTGTCTGTAGTAATAGTAAAACCTGGAGGTACGGGTACTCCAATCAAATTCATCTCTGCACAGTTGGCTCCTTTACCTCCCAGCAGGTTACGCATATCAGCACGTCCTTCAGCCTGACCTGCGCCAAAAGTGTAAATACGTTTATTGTTCATTCTGTTATAAATATAAATGGGCAATGAAAAATATAATTCCTATTTTGCAAAATTACTAATTTTTTGCCACATGTAATACCTCTAGATAGAATTATATAAAGTGTAACACCTATTTTAATATATTTTTAGTGCGTTCCTATTTTACTCTTTCTAATTTTGTCAAGTGTCTGCGTCATCTTTACCTATTTCAAGCCGATACATCCCTATCCTGTTTGAGCCCATTCAGAATATCAATTGTCAAATCCACTACAACATGAAACTTGGAATTGTAGGCAATGGAATGATTGTCCATACTGCATTAGATGCTTTGCAACATATCTCCGATATCACTTTAGAAGCAATTTGTGTCCGACCGAATAGTCTTGAGACAGGGTTACAACTGAAAGATAACTATTCCATCAAGAAAGTATTCACTTCGTATGAAGAGTTTCTGAATGATGCAGATATAGATTTTGTCTATATCGGCATTATCAACTCTTTGCATTTTGATTATGCCTACCAGGCATTGATGGCTGGCAAGAACGTCATATTGGAGAAGCCTATGTGTCCCGAATATGACTCTACTTACAAATTATCTTGTCTTGCCCTAGAGAAGAACCTGTTTCTCTTTGAAGCCGTCACGTTCCTTCATGCATCTTTTTTCAAAGAAATACAGTCGTTACTTCCTCGTATAGGAAATGTAAAATTGGTACAATGTAATTTTTCAAAATACTCTTCCCGATACAGTGATTATATAAAAGGTATTGTCCATCCTGTTTTCGATCCCCAGCAATACGGAGGGACTCTTCTGGACATCAATGTTTACAACATCAATTTTGTTGCAGCACTATTGGGATTGCCTCGTCAGGTTCATTATTATGCCAACCACGGAGCTAATGGTGTAGATACTTCTGGTATCTTACTATTGGAATATGACGGTTTCATAGCCTCGTGCGCTTCCGCCAAGGACTCTTCCTCCCCTGGATTCATGATGATACAAGGAGATAAAGGTTACATGGCAGTATATGGAAATCCTAACCATCTCGAGATGTTGGAAGTATCGCTTGAAGACACATTTTATAAAAAGGATTTGCGTGATTCCAAAAACCGCATGATTGACGAATTCGAGGATTTTCTCCATATCTACCAGCAACGGGATTGGCAGAAAATGAAGCATTACCTTGACATCTCTATCATGGTATCCCAAATCATATCCAATGCCCGCCAAGGAAACATACTGCCTCATTGCTAAGGATGGGGAACCTTTCGTATTCCCGGCGTTTTCCCTCCGTAAATCTTCTGTATCAAGCGACGTACTGACATCTTCAGTCCCTATCCCTGTTAGATATACCTCCTTCAGGAAATAGACTGGAGAAATCTCCCTTCTCTCCAACTATTTTCTGCTAATCAGTTCTAGGAATTCTTCTCTTGTCTTGGAACTGTTGAAAGCACCTGTAAAATCGCTTGTTGTAGTTACTGAGTTTTGTTTTTCCACGCCTCTCATCTGCATACACATATGACTGGCTTCCAGCACCACCATGACACCGAGGGGATCCAATGCCGTCTGAATGCATTCTTTGATTTGCGTAGTCATTCTTTCCTGTACTTGCAGCCGACGGGCGAAAATGTCCACTACACGGGCAATCTTGCTTAATCCAGTAATATAGCCATTGGGTATATAGGCCACATGCGCCTTGCCGTAGAATGGCAACATATGATGCTCGCACATGGAGTAGAAATCAATATTCTTTACAATGACCATCTGCTGATAATCTTCTTTGAATTTGGCAGATTGTAGGACCGCCAACGGATCCATGTGATAACCTTGTGTCAGATAGAGCATGGATTTGGCTACCCGCAGGGGTGTTTTCAACAAGCCTTCTCTTTCCGGATCTTCTCCTAGCAGTGTAAGTTCTTTACGATATAATTGTTCAAGTTGGCGAATACGGCCATCTTGTTCTGAAACTTCTTTATCTGATATCATTGTTCTATCTGAATTTTTGATTTTACAATCATAGCCCCACCAAACTGTCCTGTTGATTTCAGTTCTGCCAGGAAGCGGGATGCTTCTTCGTAAGTCTTGAAGTTACCTGCGCTACACATCCAGTGTGGTGAATAGAAATGGGTATATACCGGGATATCCATATATACTGATTTGAACAGGTATCCTACTGAATAGGCTTTTTGTCGGGCCTCTCTAGAACTACCTCCAACATAAAGGCGTATCCGATAGCCATATGTGGTGATACTGTTCTTGTATATTTTCTTTTGCGCGGGATTGTCGGATATTACAGAAGTGTCGGCTTCTTTTACAACAGTGAATCTGTTATTGGCATGGGAAGGAGTCTGTGTGTTTCCGTTTGTCAGCTTGTGATTTTTAGAGGATTTGGAAAGAGCGACATTGTTGGAGGTGTCTTTTTTTCCTGTTCCCTTTTGAGTATTGACTGCCTCTGATGATTTCCCGTTCAGTAATCGGGTGAGATAGGATTCCTGATAAATGATGATTGACCCTTCATTTGCATTCTGACGGCGCAATCTATCGGTAAATGTCTGTGCCGACATAAATGCATTACCAACGAGGAAGGCCAAGAGAATAATCTGGAATCTCATTTTGATTAGAGTTTTTGTGAAAAGGAAGTAGAGGAAGAATTGCATATCCAGGTTTATACGGACCCCTACATTACAATTCCTCCTCTACACCATAGTCATATCTGATGCGAATGGAAGTATTATTTCCAGGCATCGATAATACCCTTGAAGCTATCAGCCTTCAAGGCAGCACCACCAATAAGACCACCGTCTACATTAGGTTTGCTGAATATTTCTTTAGCATTGCTGGGCTTGCAGCTACCACCGTAGAGGATGGAAATGTTGTCAGCAGCTTCTGCACCGAATTTGGCAGCAATGGTCTCACGGATGAAAGCATGCATTTCTTCTGCCTGCTCTGCTGTAGCAGTTTTACCTGTACCAATTGCCCATACGGGTTCATAGGCCAGCACTACATCCTTCAGCTGTTCAACTGTCAGGTCAAACAGAGAACCTTCAATCTGGGCACCTACCACTTCGTTCTGCTTGTCAGCTTCTCTTTCCTCCAGTACTTCGCCTATACAGAAGATGATTTTTAGACCGTTAGCCAAAGCCAGGTTCACTTTCTCTTTAAGAATTTCAGCGGTTTCGCCATAATATGCACGGCGTTCAGAGTGACCAAGGATTACATATTCTGCTCCCGTAGACTTTACCATAGCAGCAGATACTTCACCCGTATAAGCACCTTTCTCCTTGTCTGCGCAATTCTCTGCACCCAGTTTTACCAAGTCAGCATTGAGAACTCCTGCTACAGAAGCAAGATGGATAAACGGTGTGCATACCACTACCTCGCAATTAGGCTTGTCTGCTTCGAGTGATGCATTGATTTCTTTAGCCAATGAAATACCTTCTTGAAGTGTGGTATTCATTTTCCAGTTTCCAGCTACAATTTTCTTTCTCATTTTCTTGTTATGTTTGATTGGATGTCTTTTGAACAATTGGACTACAAAGGTAATAAATATTAGTGGAATGAAGTAATATAACAGGATTTTCAGTAGCTGGGACGTAGATTTTTCCCTACTTTGCATCAACAGTCTGATGTCTGTATTGTCTTCCGTTTCTGGAAGATTATTGCAACTCCATTTGGCCAGTATCTTACCATTTTTCATCAGCACCATCCCAGGATTGCTTCTTACTATGGTTTTGAGGAGAGTTCCGTCAGCCCACATTACCGAACATGCCATACCGGAAAAGCCCAGCCATTGTTGGATATCCTGTTTGTTGGATGCAGTGATAATCGAAAACTTGTACCGATGGTCCGTACAGTAATCATTCACTTCATTAATATCGTCCAGATGGACATTGTCGGCTTGATTCAAGTCGGGAGAAATCAGCAGGAAATGATAGGCAGTATCTTTCAGCAGTCGGGCAGTAACATCATTATTCAGTGTGTCATTGACAGAAAAATCTGCATATTGATGAATGTAAGGATGAGCTGTTACGCTTTCCCGTCTTATAAAAGTCCAGGTAGAATCGGGATACTCTGATAATTTGAAGCGTTTCTCTTCCCCGTTTTTCTTCATGACAAACACCGTTTCCTCTTCAGAATCAGAATATGGAGAAGAGAGGACAGCCTGTTGCAGGTCAGTACCTATCTTATAAGGTCGGAAATCAATCAATGGGAGATATCTGTAAGAAACCAGCGAAAAACAGAAAATGAACAGGATGGAATACAGAGATACCAACCAATGGGAAGAAACAGGCAAGAGACGTTTGGTATTTTTGCCAAACAGATAAAAATGAACGGCCAGCATCAGCAGAACAACATTCTTCATGAATGTCTGCATCTCGTTCATATGGATGGCGTCACCAAAACATCCACAATCCGCAACAACATGAAAGGTAAGATTCCAAAAGGAAACCAAGAAGAAACAGGAAGCCAGTAAAAGAGACAGCCATGCAGCGAATTTTCTACGTATCCCCCAAAACAGATAGATACCCAATACAAATTCCAATGAGCAGAGGGAGATGCTGCATAATACCATTATCTCTTCATGAACTGTCAGGAAGTCCAGATGAAGATAACGGCCATATTCCTCCAATTTGTAGGCGGTACCTCTGGGGTCTATGGCTTTGGTCATACCAGAGCACATCCATACGCATGCCAATGTCAGGCGTATGACCCAACTCAGTACAGGCCCTATAAGGTGCTTATCCTTCTTTCTCAATTTCGAGCTTTATCAATGCGAATACCGAATAGTTGATCATGTCCTGATAGTTGGCGTCAATCCCTTCCGAAGCCCATGTGTTGCCATCCAGTTCCTCTATTTGTTTGGTTCTATAGAGTTTCATGAGGATGAGGTCAGTATAGGAACTGATACGCATATTCCTCCATGCTTCGTCATAGTCATGATTCTTTTTGACCATCAGGTCATAGGTAGCTTGGGCAAATCCGTCATAGAGTTCCAGAGCTTTCTCTTCTGTAATATCTGTCACCATTGTCGGTTTCATCGACAGTTGAATAAGCCCTATCAGCCCGTAATTTACTATGGCAATAAATTCCGACGAAATACCTTCTGCTATTTGGGCATTGCCTTTGGTCTGCAGCGACCTGATACGTTTGGCTTTGATAAAAATCTGGTCAGTTACAGAAGGTATGCGTAATATGCGCCAAGCTGCTCCATAGTCGTGAAGTTTTTTCTCGAACAATTCACGGCACATGGCAAGAACTTGTTTGAATTCCTGATTCGTTTCAGTCATTGTATACGATATGAATAGTTGTAAGATACAGTTCTGAAGGCTCCGCCTAAGGAAGTCAGTATATTTATTCTCTCACATGCCTGTATTTGAAGAGCAATGCGAAAAGCACCGCCACTATCAGTGAATAGGTGGCAAAGATTATCCATACGGCTGACCAGTCTCCTGTAGTATAGAAGGTTCCGTCAATGCATTCGCTTCCGGTAAAATGATTGACAACGGCCTGTGCGCTCAAAGTACCGATTGTAGCACCGACTCCATTCGTCATAATCATAAACAAGCCTTGTGCAGAACTTCTGATGGAAGAATCAGTTGAATTGTCCACAAAGAGAGAACCGGATACATTGAAGAAATCAAAAGCCACACCATATATTATCATGGAAAATACAAACCAAATGACATTAGGGAAGGAAGGGTCACCTACAGCAAAGAGACCAAAGCGGAAGACCCATGCCAACATAGAAATGAGCATCACAATTTTGATACCGAATCGCTTCATGAAGAACGGAATCAGCAGGATACATATTGTCTCGCTGATTTGTGAAAGCGAAATCAGCAGATTGGAATGGATGGCAAAATAACAATCAGAAAAACTGCTGTCCGCCTTGAAACTGTCTATGAAGGTTCCAGCAAACCCGTTGGTTATCTGAAGGCTCACGCCCAGCAACATCGAGAATATGAAAAACAGAGCCATCTTGTATTGTCCGAACAGTCGGAAAGCATCAAGCCCGAATATTTGCACCCAACCTTTATTTTGGCTACTCCCCTTACCTGTGGGACAATTGGGCAATGTCAAGGCATATCCGCTGAGAACAATCCCCCATATGGAACAGAACAAAAACTGGAACGGAGTAGTAGTAAAAGTATGGAAACCATCGATGAACGGGGCATAAAACCATCCGTCTACTATCCACATGGAGACAATAAAACCTATTGTACCGAAAATCCTGATAGGTGGAAATACTTTTACAGTATCACAATGTGCTTGTTCAATCGCAGTGTAACTCACCGAATTGGACAATGCCAATGTCGGCATATAGAAGGCGATGCTGATTGTATAGACGGGAAATAATTCCCCAAAGGCGGTATGGCCTGTCATACATAAATAGAAAACACCCGCCATGAAGACTGCAGCTATGAAATGGCAGATAGACAGCAATTTCTGGGCAGGTATCCATCTGTCGGCAACAATTCCCAGCAAGGCAGGCATAAAGAGGGATACCATTCCCTGTACCGAATAGAACCATCCGATGTTACTTCCCATGTTAATACTGCCCAAATAGGTTCCCATGGATGTCAGATAGGCTCCCCATACTGCAAACTCCAGGAAATTCATTACAATCAAACGCAATTTCAGACTCATGGCTTTTACACTTACGAAATTTTTAATCGCTTGCGAAAGTAAAAATATTTTTTGGATTCTCCGTAAAAACTCGTATTTTTGTTGAATAAAATTGACTTGTGGCATGAATCACGGTTTTCGCATTTTTCTATACTCATCATTTATTCTGTTGCTCTACCTTGCTGCTGGTTGCAGTTCCCGTTATGCAGTAACTGGCAGTACAGGCAAAATGATTGTGGTGGATTCCACTTGGGACATCCAAGGCAATGAAGGTATATCCAGTATTGTTGCATCTTATCAATACAAGGTAGATAGTGTCATGAATCTATCTATTGGCCATTCGCAAGCACGTTTGGATGTATTCCAGCCCGAGAGTCCTTTATCCAATCTTACTACCGACATGATACGCCATACAGCTGCACGTATTCTTGGGAAGGATGCAGATATGGCTGTTACCAATTTGGGCGGCATGCGGACCAGTCTGCCGGCAGGTGTCATTACTTTGGGCAATGCCTTTGAAATATTTCCCTTTGACGATAATCAGATTGTAGTGACTTGGTTGAGAGGCAAACATGTCAAGACATTGTTGCAACAAATAGCCCATCGGGGAGGAGAAGGCATCAGCGGAGTCCACATGCATATCACCGCCCAGGGAGACCTGAAGGATTTTTCCATTACCGGCAAAGTCTTTCATCCCGATTCCCTCTATTCTGTCGCTACTATCAACTATGTAGCAGAAGGCAACGATGGAATGGGAGCTTTCCGCCAGGCAGAGAAAGTGCAAGATGTTCCTAACGGTAATATCAGAGATGTTTTTATCGATTATATCCAAGAACTTGAACGAAACAACCTGGCTGTTTCTGCCCGGTGTGATGGACGGATTACCATTGTTAAGCCATGAAAACACTGCTCTTTTCCACTCTTCTTTTTTGCATTTGCGCATCTGGTTCCTATGCCAAACGCATTGTATTAAACATTCTACATACCAGCGATACCCATAGTCGTATTCTTCCCATCCCTGACAAACCTTCAGAAAAGTATCGAAATTTAGGTGGTGTCGTGCGCCGTGATGCCATTATCAGAAATGCACGTACCTCCGACAAAGCTACATTGGTCTTCGATTGTGGTGACTTTTGTCAAGGAACTCCTTTCTTCAATATGTTCAGAGGTGATGCAGAAGTGAGTTGTATCAATGCCATGGGATATGATGCCGTTGCCATCGGTAATCACGAATTTGATTTCGGACTGGAAAATATGGCCCGTATCTATCGCAAGTTGAAATGCCCCGTTGTGTGTACCAATTATGATTTCACCGACACTCCGCTGCAAGGGATTGTCCAGCCCTACGTCATACTGAAGCGTCACGGACTCCGAATAGGAGTATTGGGACTCGGTCCTAAACTGAAAGGATTGGTCCAATCTAAAAAATATGGCGCTGTTGTCTACCGTGACCCTGTGGAAATAGCGCAACAGACTGCTGATTTCCTTCGTCAGGAAAAAAGATGTGACGTAGTGATTGTTCTTTCCCATTTAGGCTATCAAGTTCTGGAAGGAAATGACGACAATCATCTGGTGTCCCATACACGAGGCATCGACTTGGTACTTGGAGGCCATAGCCACACTTACATGAAGGAACCTGTCTATATCCTCAACATAGACCAGCAACCTGTTCCCGTTGTCCATTCCGGCAAAAACGGAGTCAACGTCAGTCATATGCAGTTAGTGATAGACAGCAAGTAACAGGTATAGTTGGTGCTGCTATTGTTTCCCTTCTTGCAGGGCCCAAGCCCAAAAAGAGGCTCCATCTCAATAATGCCCGTCATCCTATAGAGCAAGCGCATATCTTTGCATGGCCCCAAAAATCACTTGGGTTCGGCATGACCATTTTTTCAACAAAAAAAACAGGATGGTCTTTTGGCATGGATCTGTTGTTTTTGTTGATGAAGAGAAAAAGAGACTGATACAATCAGGAAAGACACCTTCAGGAAATGGAGTTGATGGAATAGCCCAGGTATTCACAATGGAAAGTGCATTTAAGTCAACTTCAAAGTGGAAGTTTTCACAAATACTTTGAAAAGCCTCTCAGACTTACTGTGTGGGGCAAATAATTTTATCGGACAGCCATGGAAATATATTCGTTGGCAGCTTTCATGTCCTGATGGAGAGATATCTGACTACTGATGCGGTCATAGTAGTTATAATCCTATTCCATCTAGACATCTTGTGACCCCGTCATCCAGTATCCTTTTCAGTACCAGTTGACTGATACTCGAGTACCAGTTAGCTGGTACTGGAGTATCTTATAA
>JALERS010000084.1 GCA_022763905.1 Prevotellaceae bacterium
AAAACAGGACGAGAGACTTGCAGGTGTTTCAATCGTGCAAACAAAGTGCCGGTCCCGATTGTCAAACAAATGACAGACGGGACCGGCAGATTCAGATAAACTGACGAAACGGGACTAAGCAATATGCCTCTTATCAGGCACGCTTGGTCTTCTTGCCGAAGGCATAGGCTGAAGCAGCACCGAGTTCTTCTTCGATACGGATGAGCTGGTTGTACTTGGCCATACGGTCAGTACGGCTCATAGAACCAGTCTTAATCTGACCGGAGTTGGTAGCAACAGCGATGTCAGCGATAGTAGTATCCTCTGTTTCACCGGAACGGTGAGAAGTAACAGTGGTGTAACCGGCACGGTGAGCCATCTCGATAGCGTCCAGAGTCTCAGTAAGAGAACCAATCTGATTTACCTTGATGAGGATAGAGTTGGCAGCACCCATTTCAATACCCTTCTGGAGGAACTTGACATTGGTAACAAACAGGTCGTCACCTACCAGCTGGCAACGGTCGCCGATAGCAGCGGTGAGTTTTACCCAGTTGTCCCAGTCGTTCTCATCAAGACCGTCCTCAATAGAGTCAATAGGATATTTCGTGATGAGTTCTTCCAGATACTTGATTTGCTCGTCAGCAGTAAGTTTCTTGCCATTGGGATCCTTTTTCTTACCATTCTTCAACTGACGATAGTCATAGAACCATTCGCCGTTTTCCTGAACAGCAAATTCAGAAGCTGCGCAGTCCATGGCTATGGTTACATCCTTACCGGGAACATAACCAGCTGCCTTGATAGCTTCCATGATACTGTCAAGAGCATCCTCAATACCATTGAAATTAGGTGCGAAACCACCTTCATCACCTACTGCAGTAGAGAGACCACGTGCCTTGAGCAACTTGGCAAGATTATGGAAGATTTCAGCACCCATACGGATGGATTCCTTGATGTTAGCAGCACCAATGGTACGGATCATAAACTCCTGGAATGCAATAGGAGCATCAGAGTGAGCACCGCCATTGATGATATTCATCATAGGAACAGGAAGAGCATAAGCATTGCATCCACCGATATAGCGGTAGAGAGGCATATTGAGAGCCTTGGCAGCAGCCTGAGCTACAGCGAGAGATACACCGAGGATGGCATTGGCACCGAGCTTACTCTTGGTAGGAGTTCCATCGAGAGCCAGCATCTTCTGGTCAATAGCACGCTGACCAAATACACAATCACCTTTCAAAGCAGGAGCGATGACAGTGTTAACATTCTCAACGGCCTTCAGGACACCCTTGCCTAGATAACGACCTTTGTCACCATCACGAAGCTCGAGAGCTTCGTTCTCGCCGGTAGAAGCACCAGAAGGAACAGCAGCACGTCCCATTACACCATTTTCAAGTGTCACTTCTACCTCAACGGTAGGATTGCCTCTTGAATCCAAGATTTCTCTAGCGTGGATTTTTTCAATTTTCATAATGTCTGTTTTTATTGATTTGTTATCGTTAGACTATTCATTTCTTTCAGCTTACAAAGTTACCTCATTTCTCCAATTCTGCGAAGAAAAACGGGTAAAAAGAACGCGCCCTACAAGCGTCAGTCCTTCTTGGTATTGGCTTCTTCCAGACCATAATGCTTTCTGCTATCTGCAAGACGCAAGATACAGGCTATCAGAACTGCTGCCATGCCGAATGCAGCAAATATCCACATGGCGGTAGAGAAGTCAATGACTTTGACACTACCGGCCATAACAGTATTGGCCTGAAGGACATTGCCTATCAAGATGGGAACCATAGAAAGACCAATATTCTGAATATAGAAGATGATGGCATAAGCACTACCCAACTGCTTCATAGGGATGATTTTGGGCACACTAGGCCACATAGCACTGGGGACAAGAGAGAAGGCTATTCCCAAGAGTAGCATCAATACAATGGCAAAAGCAGGAGTATTGAGTACAGGAAGGGCAAAAAAGACATGAACCAATGTCAACAGCAATGACCCTAGAATCATGAGTGTAGCTCCCTTGCCGATACGGTCATAAATGATACCAAATAGAGGTGTGAGGATGATAGTGCCAAAGGGAACCATAGCTGGGATATTGCCTGCAAAGACCGGGTCAACGCCATACTTGGCAATCATCAGTTTGGTAGCAAACTTCAAGAAAGGGAACACACCTGAATAGAAGAGAAGACACAGTAACGTAATTAGCCAGAAACCGGCATTGCCAAAAATGGCCTTGAGGTCGCTCAAATGGAATTTTTCTTCCTCTTCAGCTACAGTATCCGTCTCCACATCCAACTGCGCCATACTATTGTCCAACTTTTTGTCCATGACACAGTAAACCAGATATGCCAATAGACCAATGCAAAGGCATACACCTCCTAACAGAATAGGGGCAGATACACGATGGGCACTGTCGGCCAGGATGGGAGAGTAACCCAAGGCAGCAGCCGTACCCAGACGAGCCATAGCCACCTGTATACCCATAGCCAATGCCATGCCATGTCCAGTAAACCACTTGGCAATAACCTTAGTCACGGTAATACCGCATAACTCACAGCCTACACCGAAAATACTGAATCCCAAAGCAGCCAGAAGGACTTGATTCTTCACATCCACTCCAGGAAGTCCCAGAAAGGGAATATTGACATAGGTCATAGGCTCAGGAGAGACAAACTGCAAGGCATAGTACTTGAGGAACACACCTATCACCATCAGTCCGCATGCCAGAACTCCCGTGAAACGTACCCCCATCCTGTCCAGAATGAGGCCACCCAGGAAAAGCATCAGCAAGTAGACATTGATAAAGCCATAAGAGCCGGAGAAGAAACCATATTCCTGACTAGTCCATCCCATTCCCAAACCACCTGCAGCTACAGGTGTTTCCAACATATCTTCCAAGGGAGACATCACATCAGTGATATAGTAACCCATCATCATGGTAAATGCCACAATGAACATGGCCGTCCAGCGGGCCGCAGGAGAATCACTCAGTATTTTTCTAATCTGTTGTGTCATATTGTTCCAAATAGGGATGATTATTGATGTCAGTCATCTTGGGAGAAACTGATAGTCTGAGGAATCTCAGCATCTCCTGTTCCAGATGAAATTGAACGGCTCACCTGAGTCTCGCGGGTATTGATACTCTTGAGAAAATCCACCTTACGTTTGTAGGTAGGCTTGTCCAGCATGGAGATGATATCATCATTGTCCAGTGTATCCGCATTGAAGGTATAGGTGATATATTCCTTAGGATGAGGCTTGCCGTCATCACCATAATAGTCTTTATAACGGGTTTCCTCTTTCTGTCTTTTGGCAATCTCCTCGCCTGTCAAGTCCGGACGCATCACATCATCAACACCAAAACCTGTAGCAAGGATAGTGATTTTCACTTTTGCACCCAACGAAGCATCAGTAACCATTCCCCATTTCACTTCAATATCGTCACTGAAACGACTCATAAAATCATGCACTTCCTGCATCTCCTCCATACGGAGCGTCTGACTATTCTCTTCCTCTGCCGAATGGGCAATGTTGAGCAAGAACTTCTTGGACTTGAAGATATCACCATTGTTGAGCAAAGGCGAATTGAGCGCATTGTTGATAGCGTCGGTCACACGATGCTCTCCTTCCCCATAAGCCATACTCATAATAGCCACTCCACCATCTTTCATAACGGTGCTCACATCATTGAAGTCAAGATTTATCTGACCATGGAAAGTAATGATATCGGAAATACTCTTGGCTGCAATACTAAGGGTATCATCAGCCTTGGCAAAGGCATTGCTGACCGTGAGTTCAGGATAAAGTTCCAGCAAACGCTGGTTATTGATAACCAATAGAGCATCCACATTCTTAGACAGATTCTCTACTCCATCCAGAGCCTTGTTGATCTTACGCTTGCCTTCCCAAATAAACGGTATGGTCACAATACCTATTGTAAGGATGCCCATACGCTTGGCTTCACGAGCAATAATAGGAGCAGCACCTGTTCCAGTACCTCCTCCCATACCCGCAGTAATGAAAACCATACGGGTTCCGTCATCCAGCATCTTATGGATTTCCTCCAGACTGTTTTCTGCCGCCTCAGCTGCCTTTTCTGGTTTATTGCCGGCACCCAGCCCTTCTTGTCCCAACTGAAGACGATAAGGTACAGGAGAATCATTCAATGCCTGTGCATCCAAATTGCACACAGCAAAACTGACATCATGGATACCCTGATTGAACATATGGTTGACAGCATTGCCACCGCCGCCACCTACACCGATGACCTTGATAATGCATGGTTTCTGCTTGGGCAGTTTGAAGCCGATGACTTCATCTCTGAACACCAATCCTTCTTTTTCTTCCATAATAGTATATGTAGGATATGAATAGTTGTATTTCATTGAAAAATTTTATCAACAGCAGTCCTTCAGACAACTGACCTAACCCCATCGGGTCAAGACAACAATCGCTTGACAGTATCTGCCACTGCCTTGCCATCAGCTTTGCCTGCCAGTTGACGAGAAGCAATACCCATCACCTTACCCATCTCTTTCATGGAGGTCGATCCAGTCTCTTGGATAATGGCAGCTACTGCTTTCTCTATCTCCTCAGGCGTAAGAGCCTTGGGCAAATAGCCTTCAATGACAGCAGCTTGGGCCAGTTCCTCTTCCGCCAGTTCGGAACGTCCCTTTTCCTGGAAAAGAGCTGCAGACTCGTGACTTTGCTTAGCCAATTTGGCCAGAATCTTCAGAGCTTCCGCATCGCTGAGCTCATCATTGTTGCCAGGAGCCGTCTTGGCTTCAATAAAATATTTCTTTACATTACGGAGCGCTTCCAGGCGCACCTTATCCTTGGCCTTCATAGCGGCCATGATATCTTTGCTTATCTGTTCAAATAATGACATGGTTGTCTTGCGTATTATATATATATTATATATGGTGTAATTGTATCAATCCTCACCAACGGTCTTCTCCACAATAACTTTCAGTTTGCTGAAGAAATTCTTCATGCCTTTCTTTTTCTCTTCTTTAGGCACTTCAGGCTCTTTTACCTGAACGGTCTCTTCGATAGGTTTGGGTTTCTCTTGGGTCTGGGAGAAAATATCAGCAGGATGTTCCATTTCAGAGAAATCCTGTCCACAACAATTCTGTGTAGCCTCATTCAAGATACTCGTGGCACCATTGAGGCGGTTTTCAGGCACTTTCAAAGCGATAGCCTTAGAGAAAGTCACATTGGAAAGACACTTAGCCACTCTTACCTGAGAAATATCTGTTGCCTTGATAAATGCTTTTATAAGTCCTTTAAGGTTACTTCCGCCACCTGTCAGAACAGCACCCCCCAACAACATATTCTTGTCCAACTGAGACTCGCGTATCTGATTGGCCACGTTAATAAGGATTTCACGCATACGCGCTTCTACAATCTGACTGAACTCCATCTTGGTGAGACTGCTTCCATCCAAGAACTGATAGACCGACTCCTTCCCTTCCTCATGGGTCTCCACAGTATTGATAGCATTGCCAATGGTAAGTTTGAGTTGTTCTGCTTCCTTCTCGTCCAGATTGCAACTGGCAATATCCTTGGTAATATTGGCACTACCCAACGGGATGACTGACACATAACGAAGTACATTGTCCTTGAAGATAACGACACTGGTGGTATCGGCACCGAAGTCCACCAAAACACATCCAGAACGTTTTTCAGAATCTGTGAGGATGGCACGGGCTTCCGAAACAGGAACTATCATGCAACCTGCCACATGAAGGCCTGCTTCATTGAAACAATTCTCGATATTGGCCTTAAGAGACGGACGAGCCACTATATTCATGAACTGCGCCTCAATACTGTCAGTAAGTACGCCGATTGGATCAGAGCTTATCTCCTTACTGACAATATACTGCTGAGGTACTACATCCAAGATGGTATGGGTGCTACGGGTGGAGAGCAGATTCTCTTCTTCCATCTCCTTCAAAACATCTTCCGATAGAGGTATTTCGTGTTCGAAATTGCGAGTCAATTTATTGAAAACAGAGTGGATGCCCTGACCACCATATCCTACATACACTTGGGAAATCTTCTTCTTCAGGCGATCCTCAAGCCGCTCACGAATCATACTGATACATTGGGCTGACTTGGCAAGATTGAACACCATACCTCTCCGGATAAACTGCGAAGACGGTTCCTGTATCAAAGCCTGAACACAGATGGAACCATCTGGCATCTTCTTGCCTGCAATGCCAGTCACTTGGGAAGAACCCAACTCTATTGCAACAATAATCAAATCTTCTGTAGCCATATCTTGAATAAAATCTATTTTCTGTCTTTATATCATCAATCCGCTTTTACACACACTATCTGGTTACTGTACTGGAGATCTATGCGTTTGTACTTATTCCAGCCCACCTTATTGAGTACTTCTGTATAGAAAGTACGGAGTCTTTCCATCTTTTTTTTCATATCCTTCGGCTGACCGAACGATATAACATGGTTGCCTACCCGCGGAAACATTTCCATCTGTCCATTATCAGCCACCCAAAACTGTTCTACCTGACTATTCCAGAAGGAATCTGAAGTCAGATATGAACCCAACGGAGCCAATACCGTACGGGCATATTGACGGCTTATATATCCCGTAGCTACAGGAACATCAGCCGCATAAGTCATATTATGCAATCGGTTGCCCTTGGCATCAATATAATAATTGTCACCTGTACGGCTCATAATACGCATCACTGGCAGACGTTGCCGGATATCCACATGCACCACATGGTCGGCCGTAATATAACACTGCGCATCCAACACAAACTGATGTTTCTCCACTTCCGTCTCAATACGATGAAGGTCAATGCGGTCTTCTGGCTTACCTACAGGATTGAGATGGCTCTTGGCCAAAACACCCATCACTTCCTGTCGGGACACAAAAGATGCCTGCGCGCTATCCATGACCATCACCACCAACTGATTGCAGGGAGGATGCACATTCCAATCATCATGTCTGATAAATGAAAAGACCAAATACCCCATCAGTACAACCAAAGCGAGCAACTTGGCCAGGAGGCGAATCCAGGACACTTGTCCGCTTGAAGCGTTCTTATGTTGATTGTTCTTGTCAGACATGAATGAATAGTGTATGGGAACTTGTTGAAGTATAAAACATTTCTTATGGCAGACGGTTTATGCTCTCGGGCGGAGCAAATCTTCAAGAGCCGGCATCTGATCATCCAGATTGCCCGCACCTAAAATAACCAGTACATCGAAGTCATGATTTTTCACAAACTCCTGTACACATTTACTATCTATGAGATGCCTTTCCACCCCTTCCTCCAGACGATCATAGATGATGCGACTGGTGATACCTTCAATGGGTTCTTCCCGAGCAGGATAAATCTCACAGAGTACTACCTCATCGAATACAGACAGACTTTTGGCAAAGTCCTTGTAAAGATCGCGGGTACGTGTATAGAGGTGAGGCTGGAAAATGGTAGTTATCTTTCGGCCATTGAACACACTGCGCAAAGACTCAGCACAGCGCTTCACTTCTTGAGGATGATGAGCATAGTCACTGAGTAACACCAGTTTGTCGGTCTTAATCTTAATATCAAAACGTCTGACCACACCTTGGAAACTCTCCATACCCTGTTTTATCTCATCATCAGAAACACCACACAACTGAGCCACAGCCATGGCTGCGACACCATTTTCAATATTCACCTCCATGGGAACACCCAGACGAATGCCTGGCACATTACCGAAAGGAGAAATAAAGTCAAATGATACCTCACCACCGCCCATACGGATATTTTCAGCATGGAAATCACCTGCATGCATGCCATAACTAAGTTGTCTGACACCAGGCTGAAGGTCAGGCTTGAAAGCCAGTCCAGTATGAACCACAAGCGTTCCACCCGGTTCTATCAGAGAAGAATACTTACGGAAGCTGGCCAAATAATTTTCATAGGTACCATATATATCCAAATGGTCAGGGTCAGTAGCTGTCACCACACTGATATAAGGCGAGAGCCAATGGAAGGAGCGGTCAAACTCGTCAGCCTCAACTACCACATAAGGACTTTGCTGACTGAAGAGATAATTGGTATCATAATTCTTGGAGATGCCGCCCAAAAAGGCATTGCACTTCTCTGGAGTCTGCATCAGCAGATGGGCCAACATGGTAGTAGTAGTAGTCTTACCATGAGTACCCGCCACGCAAAGTCCCTTGAGACTGCGAGTCAATATACCCAGCACCTGCGCTCTCTTCATCACTTCAAAGCCATTATCCAGGAAATAGTTGAGTTCTTGATGGGTATTAGGCACTGCAGGTGTATATACTACCAGCGTAGATTCCTTATCCTTGAAGGCATCAGGTATCAGTGATGGATTATCTTCAAAATGCAGGCAAGCCCCTTCGGCGGTCATGGTGTCCGTAAGAGCAGTTCTCACACGATCATAGCCTGCAACAGGTATGTTCTTGGCGAGGAAATAGCGGACGAGTGCACTCATTCCAATACCTCCTGCGCCCACAAAATAAACCGATTGAATATCTTCTGTTTTCATCCTGAATATGTTTTTGTATACATTAATGCATTTTCTTTTCATTGCGACGCCGATACGATTCAGCTAAAGCGATGACTTGGGCAGCTATCTCCTTGGCAGCATCAGGCCTGCCCAACGGAGCAATATTGCGAGACAATTCCACCAATCTATCCGGGCAACCCACTACAGCAACCGCCTTAGGCAGAAGCGTCATGGGGGCCTCTGCATCTTTTACATAGATAGCAGCCCCCTTCTCCACCAGCGCCAGCGCATTTTTCGTCTGATGATCTTCTGCTACATTGGGCGACGGAACCAGAACAGAAGGCTTCTGTAGCAGACACAGTTCACTGATACTGCCTGCCCCTGCCCGAGAAACCACCAAGTCGGCCGCCCTATAAGCCTTTCCCATATCCTTGATAAAGTCGCTTACATAGAGATTGTCCAACTTTTCATGTTCCTGAAGTTGGCGTTGAATATCCTCATAATAGTACTTTCCTGTTTGCCAAATAATCTGCACACCACTCTTGGCCAACAATGGTAGCTGGGAAAGAATACTCTTATTGATTGTCTTGGCTCCCAAGCTTCCACCCACCACAAGAATAGTCTTCTTGAGCGGATCCAACCCAAAGCTCTTCAATGCCAACTCACGGGTAAGGTTCACGTTCAACAATTCCTGCCTCACCGGATTCCCGGTAAACACAATACGGTCGGCAGGAAAGAAGCGGTCCATACCATCATATGCCACACAAATAATATCCGCCTTGCGTGCCAAAAGTTTGTTGGTCACTCCTGCATAGGAGTTCTGTTCCTGAAGCAAAGTAGGAATTCCCATTCCTCCGGCAGCACTCAATGTAGGTCCGCTGGCATAGCCTCCTACACCAACAGCCACCATAGGACGAAAATCACGGATAATCTGCTTGGCCATAGAACGGCTTTCCAAGGCGTAGTATATAGTACGAATATTCTTCAACAAGTTCTTGCGATCCAGTCCGCACACAGGCAAACCTTTAATTTCATAACCTGCTTCCGGCACCCTTTGCATTTCCATGCGTCCACGAGCCCCTACAAACAGTATCTTGACATCAGGACAAGCCGCACGTAACGCCCCCGCTATTGACAAAGCAGGGAAAATATGTCCTCCCGTGCCGCCTCCACTGATGATGACTCTCAATTCTTCCATCTTATTCTTCCTAAATGATTTTTCAGTTATATGCAAAAATACTGATAATTTCTGAATATCCTACGGATATCACTCAAAAAAATCCCGTAAAAATAGTCCCTGTTCTTTGCCTCTAGAACCACATTACCGTTTACCCGTTCTTTATCGGCTTTACAGCTGCAACAGCCAAGCATTATGCTTTCGAACAAATCTGTTAAAAATTAACATCCTATTTAACCTTTCCAGGTATCCATTACACCCTCATTTTAGCCAACCGCCGACTTACCCAATTATAGGTACTTTTTACAACATCATGATACAGCACGAAAAGTACCATGATACAGCACGAAAAATATCACGATAAGTTGCACAGTACCGTTCCCATGTTTCTTTGCCCGCCCAGTCTGTCCCGAAAAATTCCTCTAACAAACATTACAGGGAATGTTAAAAAACTTTCTTAAAAATCCGCATGATAAACATACGGAAGACACTCCGAACAGCACCATTGCCATCCGCTCACAACCGCCGAACTATTGAGACCAAAAGACAGGCTACCTCTATCTACAGGATTCCCCTCGCATCAAAAGGTATTTTTCCAGTCCCTCCCTTCTCAGTTGACAGGCAGGACAATGACCGCATCCATCACCTGGGACACCATTATAGCAAGTAACCGTATCTTGACGCACTACATCAAAAGCCCCCAGATGGTCAGCCAGTTCCCATGTCTGACACTTGTCAATCCACATCAATGGAGTATGGATAACAAACTGCTCCTCCATAGCCAGATTGAGTGTAACATTCAGACTTTTGATAAAAGCATCCCGACAATCAGGGTAACCACTGAAATCCGTTTGCGATACTCCCGTCACCAAATGGCATATGCCATGCTCGCGAGCAAAAACAGCGGCAATACTCAAAAAGAAAAGATTGCGTCCAGGAACAAATGTATTGGGCAATGCATCAGCAGGTTTCACGCTATCCATTACCATTCCCTTATCCACCAACGCATTGCGACTCAACTGACTAATAAAAGACACATCCATCTGATGCCATTCCACACCAGCCTTTTGCGCTATTTTCCCCGCATAATCCACCTCAATGGCATGTTTCTGACCATAAAGAAAAGTAAGCGCAACAACCTCCTTGAAATGCTTCTTAGCCCAATATAGGCAGGTAGTGGAATCCTGACCTCCGCTAAAGACAACCAACGCTTTGTCCCGATTCATCTGCATCATATATATAATATAAGAAATTTTTCAATCCATCGGAGCACAATCTTCTTGGAAGTCTGTCTTCGCAATGGGAATGCAAAGGTAACCCTTTCCAACAAGACAGAGGCATATAGAACAGCAAAATAACCCTAAAACCACTCTTCATAGCCAACCAAGGTTTTTTCAATATCCTCTGTTGAATATAAAGGATTTTGACTAAATTTGCAGTTCGATATAAAAGATAAATAGATTATGTTTGAAAATCTGTCTGACAGACTGGAAAGGTCCTTCAAGATACTGAAAGGAGAAGGAAGAATCACTGACATCAATGTAGCAGAAACCCTCAAAGATATCCGTAGAGCCCTACTGGATGCCGACGTCAATTATAAAGTGGCCAAATCCTTTACCGATAAAGTAAAGGAAAAAGCAATGGGACAACACGTTCTAACTGCTGTCAAGCCCGGCCAGATGATGGTAAAAATCGTTCATGACGAACTGACCGAACTCATGGGCAGTAATGCTGCCGACCTCGTACTCAGCAACCGACCTGCCGTAATTCTCATGAGCGGTCTGCAGGGTTCAGGTAAAACCACCTTCAGCGGCAAACTTGCCCTTTGGCAGAAGACTCAAAAACATCGCAATCCATTACTGGTTGCCTGCGACGTATATCGTCCGGCTGCTGTCAACCAATTACAGATTGTCGGTGAAAGCATAGGGGTTCCCGTCTATGCCGAGCCAGGTAACACCGACCCGGTAGCCATTGCCCAAAACGCCATCAAGGAAGCCAAAAACAAAGACTACAACCTTGTCATCATTGACACTGCAGGTCGTCTGGCCGTTGACGAGGAGATGATGGAAGAAATTTCCCGACTCAAGAAGGCTCTCCAACCTGACGAGACCCTCTTCGTTGTAGATTCCATGACTGGTCAAGATGCCGTCAACACGGCAAAGGAATTCAACGACCGACTGGATTTCAGCGGAATTGTCCTCACCAAATTAGATGGTGACACACGAGGCGGTGCTGCTCTTTCCATCCGTTCTGTTGTACAAAAACCCATCAAATTCATTGGTACTGGAGAAAAGATGGATGCACTCGATGTATTCTATCCCGACCGTATGGCCAATCGTATTCTTGGCATGGGGGATGTGGTCAGTTTGGTAGAACGTGCCCAGGCCGTATATGACGAGAAGGAAGCACAGCGTTTGCAAAAGCGCATCGCAAAAAACAAATTTGACTTCAACGACTTCCTCAATCAGATTCAACAGATTAAGAAGATGGGTAATCTCAAGGAACTCGCTGCAATGATACCTGGAGTAGGCAAGGCTGTCAAAGACATGGATATCAATGACGACGCATTCAAGAGCATTGAAGCCATCATCTACTCCATGACACCTTTTGAACGCGCCAACCCAGCCCTCATCAACAACAGCCGACGCACACGTATCGCCAAAGGTTCAGGCACAACTCTGCAGGAAGTCAATCGCCTCCTCAAGCAATTTGACCAAACGCGCAAAATGATGAAGATGATGACCGACAAGAAATTCATGTCAGCCATGAAGAACATGAAAGGCAATATCCCCAACATGCCTTGACCCATATAACCACAAATACTATGAAGCTCATTGACGGAAAAGCAACTGCAGCGGCCATCAAAGCAGAAATCGCCGAAACAGTACGGACTATCATTGACCAAGGAGGACACCAACCCCATCTGGTCGCTATACTTGTAGGCCATGACGGAGGCAGCGAAACCTATGTAGCCAACAAAGTGAAAGCCTGCGCTGAATGCGGCTTCAAGTCCACCCTCATTCGTTTTGAAGATGATGTAGAGGAAACCACCCTCCTCCAAGAAATAGACAGGCTCAACAAGGACAAAGATGTTGACGGATTCATCGTACAACTTCCATTGCCCCGCCACATCAATGAGCAGAGGATTATTGAAGCCATAGACTACAGGAAAGATGTTGATGGATTCCATCCCGTCAATGCAGGTCGTATGATGGTAGGGTTGCCCTGTTTCCTGCCAGCTACACCTAAAGGCATCTTCGAATTACTTCGTCGCTACCAAATCAGTACCAGTGGGAAACATTGCGTCATCATAGGAAGAAGCAATATAGTAGGCAAGCCCATGTCCATGCTCATGCTTCAGAAAGCCTTTGGAGACAGCACCGTCACCATCTGCCATAGTCATACCGAACATCTCAAGGACATCTGTCGTCAGGCAGACATCCTCATTGCTGCAACAGGGCAGCCGGCATCTGTTACCGCCGACATGATCAAGCCAGGGGCAACAGTCATTGACGTAGGCACTACACGCTTACCTGACGCTTCCCGCAAGAGCGGATTCCGTCTGCAGGGAGACGTGAATTTCGAACAAGTAGCTCCTCTCTGCTCCTATATCACCCCTGTGCCTGGAGGAGTAGGACCTATGACCATCTGCATGCTGATGCTCAACACTCTGGAAGCCGCACAAAATAGAATTGCGGACCAGTCTTCCAATCCGTCATCACAGAACAATTGATTCCACCTCACATGTCATGACACAGGAAAAAAGAAAACTGATAGACATTGACCGCATCATCCGGGAAAAGGCTGGCGACAAAGCTCAATATGTCCCAGAATTCCTGTTAAAATGGTTGCGCAACCTCATGCACCAAGAAGAACTGAATGCATTCATGGACGAATGCGGTGATATAGAAGGAGTGGAATGGTTGCAACGATGTGTCAAATTTCTTGACCTTCATGTTACAATCAAAGGAGAAGAAAACCTACCTCCAGACCTCCCATCCACACGTCTCACCTTTGTATCCAATCACCCATTGGGTGGAGGCGACGGTGTAACACTCGGTGCCATCATCGGTTCTCATTATCATGGCAACATCAGATACTTGCTTAACGACATTCTCACCAACCTACCTCCTCTCAAGGTATTGGGCATTCCCATCAACAAGACAGGAGGTCAAAGCCGCAGCCTTCCCCAAATGGTAGATGCCGGATTCCAGTCTGACCATCAGTTGTTATTGTTTCCAGCAGGCCTCTGTTCCCGCATGAAAAAAGGAGTCATCGCCGACTTACCCTGGAAGAAGACATTCATCACCAAAAGTATAGAAACACATCGAGATATAGTACCCATCCATTTCAGCGATCGCAATTCCAACCGCTTCTACCGAATTGCCAACATCTGCGATGCCCTCCATCTGAAAGTGAACATCGCCATGCTGTTTCTCGTTGACGAAATGATGAAAAATCGACACAAGCATGTAGAAGTTCGTATAGGGAAACCTATCCCCTGGCAAACGTTCGACAAGTCGCAGTCTCCCTACGAATGGGCACAATATGTACGCGACTTGGTATACAAGCTTTAACCTCACATTTACAGAAATTATCCGAAAAAGGCATTTTTCTACCCTTCAACAGGGCTTCTTACATACTAAAAATGTATTTTTGCATTTGAATCCCAACCTAGAGACCATCCTAATATTGTAGCGCAGGTTATGGAAGAAATCATCCAACCGATAGACAGGGCCATCCTCAAGGCAGAGCTGACAGAGGAACACAAACTCAGACATACCAATAAGAGTAATAATGATATCTACATTGTTACGTGGCAGAACAGCCCTAATGTTCTAAAAGAAATTGGGCGTCTGCGTGAAATAGCCTTTCGCGCCGCAGGCGGAGGAACAGGAAAAAGCATGGACTTGGACGAGTTTGACACTTGCGACAATCCATACAGGCAATTAGTAGTATGGAATCCGGAGACAGAAGAGATTCTTGGAGGCTATCGTTTCTTTCCCGGTAACGAAGTAGAAGTCGATGCAAAGGGACAACCCATCTTGGCTACTTCCCACATGTTCCATTTCTCCGACACTTTCATGAAGGAATACATGGGACAAACCATTGAGTTGGGACGCTCCTTCGTTACCCTGGAATACCAAAACACACGTAAGCAATCCACCAAAGGACTCTTTGCCTTGGACAACTTATGGGACGGGCTGGGTGCTCTGACAGTTGTAATGCCTGAAGTAAAATATTTCTTTGGCAAAATGACCATGTACCCCAGTTTTTCCAAGAGAGGCAGAGACATGATACTTTACTTCCTCAATAAGCATTTCGGAGACCCAGACAAACTTGTCTACCCTACTGCCCCATTGCAGATAGAGACCAATCCCGAATATCTCAACAGTCTCTTCACCGAAAGTGCTTTTAAGGAAGACTACAGGATACTCAACGGAGAAATCCGAAAGATGGGTTACAATATCCCCCCTCTTGTCAATGCGTACATGGGACTGAGTCCCACAATGAAGGTATTCGGAACTGCTATAAATGACGATTTCGGCATGGTAGAAGAAACGGGCATCCTGATTGCCGTCAATGAAATACTCGCAGAAAAACGCGTCAGACATATTGATTCTTTCGTAGCATCCCATCCGGAATCGATTGAAGAAATGAGACGCTTACTTGTCATTCCCAAGAAATGACCTATTTGCTGACAGGAGGCCCTTCCCGAACACACTACAGTTTCGTCCCCCCGAGCAACCAGATTAACATCCAACAGAATCCTTACCCTTAAACATCCGCTATCCTACAGAATCCCAACCCAAGGGATAACGGATGCTATAAATACAAATGAAAACAACATACACCTCCAAACAGTAACGCTATGGAAATCCAAAGTCTTTACAGTTTGTACCTTGAACATCCCGTCATCACAACCGACAGCAGGGATTGTCCACAAGGTTCTTTATTCTTTGCACTCAAAGGAGACAATTTCGATGGCAACCAGTTTGCCGCCAAAGCCTTAGAACAAGGTTGTGCCAAAGTCATTGTAGACAATCCTGATGTCATTCCCTCTAATGACCAACGATATGTACTGGTAGACAACGTACTGAAGTCACTTCAGGATATGGCTCATTGGCATCGCACCCAATTTCATGGTCCCATTATCCAAGTGACAGGAACCAACGGGAAGACCACTACCAAGGAACTCCTCCGAGCCGTTTTGTCAAGAAAATACAACGTACTGGCCACAGAAGGCAATTTCAATAATCATATAGGAGTACCCAAAACCCTTCTGCGCCTCAAGCCCTTCATCCATCAGATAGCCATCATAGAAACGGGAGCCAATCATCCGGGAGAAATAGCACAACTAGCCAACATCGTTGACCCCGACTGTGGACTGATTACCAATGTAGGCAGAGCCCATCTGGAAGGATTTGGTTCCTTTGAAGGAGTAATACGTACCAAAGGAGAACTCTACGAATACCTACGAAAAAAACAGCAAGGATTTATCTTTCTTGATGCCGACAACCAACACCTGTCATCCATAGCACAGGAATTACCTGCCTGCCGATACGGGAAACCAGGACAGGAAGGACTTCTTGTAGAAGGAGAAGCCACATCAGCCGCACCATTCCTATCCTTGCGCTGGAAGAAGAGCACATCCAACCAATGGCATCATACCGACACGCATCTCATCGGCAACTACAACCTACAGAATGTCATGGCTGCCATCTGCGCAGGAGTACGCTTCGGAGTCAGAGAAGAGGACATCAACGAGGCTATTGCCGAATACACTCCTAAAAACAACCGTTCTGAACTCCGCATCACCCAACACAATCATCTGATTGTAGATGCCTACAATGCCAATCCCTCCAGCATGAATGCAGCATTGGACAATTTTCACCTTATCAAAGCTCCCCACAAGATGGTTATTCTAGGAGATATGCGCGAACTGGGAGCCGACTCCCAGCAAGAACACAGCCACATTGTCTCCCGTCTACAACAATGGACCGATTGTGAAGAAATATGGCTTGTCGGAGAAGAATTTGCCCATACTCACTCTGCCTTCCGTTGTTTCAAAACTGTAGACGAAGTCAAGCAGGAACTCGCAGACCATCCAGTCTCCAACCGCCTCATCCTTATCAAGGGTAGCAACGGTACACGTCTCTACCAACTGCCCGACCTGCTCTAGGCCAGCATAAGGATTAGACATTCCAGTTTCAGACATCCTCTTTAGACACGATACACAACAAATACCTTATAACATGGACTCATTTATTAAAATCAACGGTATACGGAAAGCCTTTGCCAACCATGTAGCACTGGACGATGTCAGCATGGACATACCGCGCGGAAAGGTATTCGGACTGCTTGGTCCTAATGGAGCAGGCAAGACCACACTCATCCGTATTATCAACCATATCACTCTGCCTGACCAGGGAACAGTTTCCTTCGATGGACATCCCCTTTGCGAGAAGGATGTCTGCAATATCGGATATCTCCCTGAAGAACGCGGACTCTACAAGAAGATGAAAGTGGGAGAACAAGCCATCTATCTGGCACGACTGAAAGGAATGACCTCCTTGGAAGCCAAAAAGAGCCTTCAGGAATGGTTTGAACGTTTTGACATCATGCCCTGGTGGAACAGGAAGCTCGAGGAACTATCAAAAGGCATGCAGCAAAAGGTACAATTCATCATCACAGTACTCCACCGTCCACAATTGCTTATCTTTGATGAACCTTTCAGCGGTTTTGATCCTGTCAACGCAGAATTGCTCAAGGCTGAGATGCTCCGACTCAAGAATGAGGGACATACCATTCTCTTCTCTACCCACAATATGGCTTCAGTGGAAGAGATTTGCGACAACATTGCTCTCATCAACCATTCCCAAGTAGTACTCCGCGGAGCTGTTGATGAAATCAAGGAACGTTACAAAGACCACACCTATAGCCTTGTCATTCCTGAAAACGCCCATCTGGAAGGCATCGAAACCATTTCTTCAGACACCCGCCAGAAGAAACAGTACCTGATTGTACGCAAACCCCAGGAAGAGACCAGCGCCTCCTTTGTAACACGTATCGCTCAGCAGTCTGACATATTCTCCTTTTCAGAATGTCTGCCTAGTATGAACGACGTATTCTTACGTGTTGTAGGTAATGAAGAGATCAAATGAGTCTCCCCCGACATATCATTTCAACCGAACTGCATAACCCACGAATGTTACAGCCATGAATAAAATATTGATTGTCATTGAGCGCGAATTTTCCACACGCATCCGCAAGAAGTCATTCATTCTCCTTACTATTCTCATGCCTTTCCTGGTGATAGGCGTCATCTGTCTTCCTATCCTGCTGGCGGGACTGGATAGCAACAAGGAAATCAAAGTGGCCGTCATTGACCATACAGGCCAATATGCCCCCATACTCAAAGACAACGGGAATCTGCGTTTTGTTCCACTCGCACAGATGGATGACTCTCTGAAAAAAGACAAAAGCTCGTTTTCTGCCGTCATCCTCATTAGCAAAGACCTGTCTGCCGATTCTACTGGAGCCACCATTTATTCACATAAAGAAGTTCCTGCCGAACTGACATCCTATTTCAACAGAACCATTTCAGACCACATCAGAGACACCCGTATCACCCAGTACCAGATTCCCCAACTGAACCAGATTATCAGTAAATGCCGTGTCGACTACAAAGTACGTACCATTAAATGGACTGATGAAGGCGAAGAAAATCTCTCCAGTTCAGAAATCGCCGGACTGATAGGAATGCTCTTGACCTTACTCATTTATATGTTTGTCCTCTCCTATGGAGGCATGGTCATGCAAGGAGTCTGCGAAGAAAAAGCCAACCGTATCATGGAAATCATGGTTTCATCCGTCAAACCATTCCAGCTCATGATGGGAAAGATTATCGGAGTAGCCTTAGTCGGCATCATACAATTTGCCATTTGGAGCGTTTTGATTGGTATCGGGATGACCATAATAGGTCTCTTTACAGGCCAGCAACCCGATGTGGCCCAAACAGCTGAACTCAATCAGTTTATGTCTTCTGACATACCCATGCCCAACTCTCCTGCATCAGAGATTATGCAAATCATGCAAGGAATCAATTTTGGGGAAATTCTTACCATGTTCGTCCTGTATTTCCTCGGCGGATATCTCTTGTTTGCTTCCTTCTTCGCGGCGATAGGAGCATCCATCAACGAGCAGAGTGATTCCTCCCAGTTCATGACCCCTATCGTCATCATCATGATTTTCTCTTTATATGCCGGCATGTTCAGTATCAACAATCCCGATGGACCTTTGGCCATGTGGTGTTCCCTAATACCAATCACCTCACCCATTGTCATGATGGTACGCCTACCGTTTGGTGTACCTGCCTGGCAACTGATACTATCTCTTGTCCTGTTGTATGCCACTGCCATAGGCGTCGTTGCACTCAGTGCCAAGATATATCGTGTAGGCATCCTCATGTACGGTAAGAAACCCACCTTCAAGGAGATGATGAAATGGATAAAGTTCAAATGAGAACACTTCATCAAAAAAAAGAACGTACACTCTTGCAGAAGAAGGAAATCTTTCTTACTTTTGTTATCACATATCGTCTAACACATAAACCATTCACCCTCTATGATTGATGTAAAGGAATGCCTCAGCGCATGTGAAGAAAAAATGCAGATGAGCGTCATGTATCTTGAAGACAGCCTCTCTCACATACGAGCCGGCAAGGCTAATGTGCACATTCTGGATGCCATCCGAATCAACTCTTATGGCAGCATGGTTCCGCTCAACAATGTATCGGCCATCACTACACCCGACCAGCGTACCATTGCCATCAAGCCTTGGGACAAATCCATGTTCAAAGCCATCGAAAAGGCCATTATCGATTCCAATGTAGGCATCATGCCGGAAAGCAATGGTGAAATTATCCGTCTATGCATTCCGCCCCTTACTGAAGACCGACGCAAGCAGATTGCCAAAGAGTGCAACAAAGAAGCTGAAAATGCAAAAGTAGGGGTACGTAATGCCCGCCGTGAAGGTATTGACAAACTCAAAAAAGCCATCAAAGATGGTCTGAGTGAAGATTTGGAAAAAGACGCGGAAGCAGATCTCCAAAAGGCACACGACAAATACATGAAAGCCATTGACGAACTTTTGGCTAAGAAGGAAAAGGAAATCATGACTGTATAAGTCTTCTGCCACCTCCTTCTATCCCCCACTCAAGAGAAAAGATGCAAGGACTTGTCATCAGGAACACAGGTAGCTGGTATGAAGTAAGAGAAGATACCCAAGGAAGAATCCTGCAATGTAAAATCAAGGGAAACTTCCGACTTAAAGGTATCCGCAGTACAAGTCCTGTTGCCGTAGGTGACCGAGTGACAATACAACCCAATAATGACGGGACTGCTTACATCACCCATATTGCCGACAGAAAAAACTACGTTATCCGGCGTGCATCCAATCTCTCCAAGCAGAGCCATATCCTCGCAGCCAACGTGGATATGGTTCTGCTGGTCTTTACTATCAACTACCCTCCTACCTCCACCATATTTGCAGACCGCTTGTTAGCCACGGCGGAAGCCTATCGCATTCCTGCCGCTATCCTTTTCAACAAGACAGATCGTCTTGACAATGAAGAACTGCAACAGATAGAGCAATTGAACCAACTCTATACCTCCATTGGCTACCCTTGCATCAATGCTTCGGTCCTTACAGGCCAGGGGCTTGATGTTCTTTATCCTTTGCTGAAGGACAAAGTCACTCTTGTAGCCGGCAACTCAGGTGTCGGCAAGAGTGCCCTTATCAACCGTCTGATTCCTGAAGCACATGCAGAAGTAGGAGAGATTTCCAATTATCACAATACGGGTATGCATACCACAACCTTCAGCGAACTCTATGATTTGCCCGAAGGAGGTGCATTGATTGATGTACCCGGTGTAAAAGGATTCGGCACCTTTGATTTTGAGCCTCAAGAAATATCCCACTTCTTCAAAGATATCTTTCTCGAGTCATCCCATTGCAGGTTTTCCAATTGTATGCATTTGGAAGAGCCCCATTGCGCTGTCAGAGAAGCAGTAGAAAACGGGCGTATTGCTTCTTCCCGTTACCAAGCCTATCTGAGTATGCTGGGCGATAAAGAAGAGGGGAAATATCGTCCTGCATACTGATTGGGCTCGCTTTTTCTTATAAATATAAGGAACTCATCCTACTATTTCTTTATACTTATGATAAAAGGGAGCATATTGGCCTCCCCATAGAAAACATATTGACATGGAAAGAGATTCATGGTGAATAGCGAAAATATTCATGATGACATATCTCCACTACCCAACTGTCATTTGTCACGCATTGTTATGCCCAATCTATTGTCTTTGCTTCATCTCCATAATCATGTAATGCTGTCATTCAGTACCCTTTTCAGTACCAGCTAACTGATACTCCAGTACCTGTTAACTGGTACTGGAGTATCTTATAACTGGTACCGCCTTAGATACTAATTGACTTTGTTAAGATATTGTAGTTTAACGGAAAAGGTTGACTACTTTGAGTCTTATTTGTAAAGTCAGTTGACTGGGTTAATAATTAGTTTTACTATTGGTTGACTAGTTTTCTCTTAGTCATGATACCATCCAATTGATCAGTTCTTTCCAGATTGTATATCCAAGCAGATACATCATTCGTGGAAAAACCACCCTTTGAAAAAGCAAGTCATTCTTTGTAATTAGGAATAAATAACTATATTTGCATCCAAGACACTCTTATCAATTTCCTAGAACACCAGACATATGATTAGAAAAATCCTGATTGCCAACAGAGGAGAAATAGCCATCCGCGTCATGCGCGCATGCTATGAAATGGGTATCCGTTCGGTTGCTGTATTCAGTGAAGCTGACAGAACAAGCAGACATGTATTGTATGCCAACGAAGCAGAGTGCATAGGTCCTGCCCCTTCCAACGAGAGCTACTTATGTATTGAAAAGATTATTGAAGCAGCCAAGAAGCATAAAGTTGATGCCATCCATCCGGGTTACGGATTTCTCAGTGAAAATGCAGTTTTCGCCAAGAGATGTGAAGAAGAAGGTATCATCTTTATCGGTCCCCGCCCTCAGACCATGATTGACATGGGCGACAAAATACAGGCCCGTATGCATATGATTGCAGCAGGTGTTCCAGTGGTACCAGGTACACAGGAACAACTTAATTCCGGAGAAGAGGCCAAAGGTGTATGCAAAGCTATCGGTCTTCCCGTCATGATTAAGGCTTCCATGGGCGGTGGGGGTAAAGGTATGCGTCTTGTCACCCGCGTGGAAGACATTGTCGAGATGTATGAAGCTGCCAAGAGTGAAGCCTTATCAGGATTCGGAGACGACACCGTTTATATTGAAAAATATCTAGAAGAACCTCATCACATAGAGTTTCAGATACTGGCAGACCAGCATGGCAACGTTATCCATCTATACGACCGCGAATGTTCTGTACAGCGTCGCCATCAGAAAGTAGTGGAAGAAAGTCCGTCTCCTTTCATTGACAATGCACTTCGCGAGGAAATGGGAAAAGCTGCGGTAGCTGCTGCCAAAGCCGTAGGATACGTTGGAGCAGGCACCATAGAGTTTCTTGTTGACAAACACAAGAACTTCTATTTTCTGGAAATGAATACCCGTCTGCAGGTTGAACATCCCATTACCGAAGAAGTCATCGGCCTTGATTTAGTCAAGCAGCAGATTATGATTGCAGACGGCCAACCTCTTTCCTTGCGTCAAGAAGACATTAAGCAGCGAGGCCATGCCATAGAATGCCGTATCTGTGCTGAAGACACAGACAACAATTTCCGTCCCGCACCAGGTATTATCCAGCAGTTGACCGAACCTCATGGGCCGGGTATCCGTATTGACTCCGCTGTCTATGCAGGTTATGAGATACCCATGTACTATGATCCCATGATAGGCAAACTCATTGTATGGGCCACAACACGTCAATATGCCATTGAACGTATGCGCAGGGCACTATATGAATACAAGGTAACAGGCCTTATCACGAATATCCGCTACTTGCGTCGTATCATTGATGTGCCCCAATTCAAAGAAGGTAATTATGATACCTCTTTCATTGAGAAAAACCAGGAACGCCTGCGTCCGCGCCCAGGCTTCAAGAATGATTCGGAAGACATGGCCATCATTGCCAGTTACATTGACTTCCTGATGAACTATGAAGAAAATACCGACAGCACTACAGACAACTCGTCAGCTCTCAACCGCTGGCGCGCATTCGGTCTGCAAAAAGGAGTGCTCAGGGTATAACATCACCCCACAACACCATTCATTAATATCAGATTTTTATCCATATGGAGATACAAATAGGCAATCGTTTGGCAGAAGTGACGTTGTTGAACAAAAACGGCAACAACATTGAAATAGAAATAGATGGAAAAATCTACAAGGTGGACGTATGTATGTTCCCCAATGGACAGGTATCCATTCTGAACAATGGCATTTCCTACAACGCCACACTAGTAAAGAGCGAAACCGGCAAGCACTATCGTGTAGGTTTGAATTATTCCAATTATGAAGTGGACATGCTAGACAGCCAGGCTAAATACATGCGTATGCGCAAGAAGAACAACCTGGAAAAGCAAGCAGATAAAATCAAGGCTCCCATGCCATGCAAGATTATCAAGATATATGCAGAACCTGGGCAGCAATTACAACCCGATGATATTGTACTGACCATAGAAGCCATGAAAATGCAGTCCAATATCTGTGTCACAGAAGCCTGCACTGTCAGTGAAATCAAATGCCAGACGGGAGACTCCGTCATGGCCGACCAGGTGCTGGTAAGTCTGAAATTCGATAACAATGAACCCGCAAACAACCAATAATATGACAGCAAAAAAACTAAATGTACATGACCGCATAGACATCCTTCTTGATAAAGGAACCTTCGTTGAGATGGACAAATATGTCAAGCACCATTGCACCAACTTTGGAATGGAAAAGAAAAAGGTGGCAGGCGACGGAGTAGTATGCGGCTACGGAAAGATTGATGGACGACTGGTATTTGTCTACGGATTCGATTTTGGTGTATTGGGAGGCTCCCTCAGTGCGGCCAACGCTGCCAAAATAGCCAAGATGCAGGACGCCGCCTTACGAAATGGCGCACCCATCATCGGACTCAACGATTCTGGAGGAGCCCGCATACAGGAAGGAATTGAATCGCTTACAGGATTCGCCCATATCTTCTACCGCAATGTACAGTCCAGCGGTGTCATCCCCCAGATATCGGCTATCATGGGCCCCTGTGCCGGAGGAAGTTGCTACAGTCCTGCGCTTACCGACTTCATTTTGATGGTAAAAGAAGAGAGCCAGATGTTTATCACTGGCCCCAACGTGGTCAAGCAGGTCACTAATGAGGACTGTGACAAGGAGCAATTGGGCGGAGCGGACATCCATTCCACACAAAGTGGTGTAGCCAGTTTCATCTGCGACAATGACGAAGAATGCCTCATGACCATACGGGAACTGATAGGTTTCCTTCCCAGCAACAATATGGAAGATGCTCCTATCCATCCTGCTACGGATGAGATTACCCGCACATGTCACGAACTGGAAGGTATTGTCCCTGCCGATCCCAATATCCCTTACAATATCAAAGACATTATCGAGCCCATATGCGACCACCAATACTTCTTTGAGATACAACCCAACTTTGCCAAAAACATTGTCATAGGTTTTGGACGCATGGCGGGTCGCACTGTGGGATTTGTAGCCAACCAGCCCAACTATCTTGCAGGAGCCATTGATATTGATGCCAGTGACAAAGCTGCCCGGTTCATCCGTTTCTGCGATTGCTTCAACATTCCTTTGGTAGCCCTTGAGGATGTACCTGGATTCCTGCCAGGAATGAAGCAGGAGCATGGAGGCATCATCCGTCATGGAGCCAAGATTGTCTATGCCTTTGCTGAAGCCACTGTCCCTAAAGTAACTCTCATCACAAGAAAGGCTTATGGCGGAGCTTACATCGTAATGAACTCTAAGCAGATTGGAGCAGACATCAACCTTGCCTATCCTTCTGCAGAGATTGCTGTCATGGGAGCTAAAGGTGCTGTATCCATCCTTTACCGGAAAGAAACACCCGAACAGCAGGCTGAACGCATCAAGGAATATGAGGAGAAATTCGCTAATCCTTATTGTGCCGCAGAACTGGGATACATTGATGACATCATTGCTCCTGCCGATACACGAAAAGCCATCATATCAGCATTGGAGAGTTGCCGGAACAA
>JALERS010000123.1 GCA_022763905.1 Prevotellaceae bacterium
ATTCGCAAAGGATATGATGCCAATATCGTTATTTATGACAGAAACCTCAATCTTCTATTTGTCATGCAGAAAGGTACTATCGTCAGAAATGATATACGCTCTTGAAAACGGCTCCATCCATCTGTCTTATCGAAGGAACGATAGCAGGATATTGTAACCCTATTAAAAATTTCACTGAATACTCTCACCATAGAAACCATTCCGCATCCTGCTAAACCCTTTTTACAAATAATCTTGTTTCCTCTAAATCAATCATTATTACTGCCATAAGGACAACATGACAGCAATTTTCTACTATAACTTCTAATGTATCGGTATTACCGATAGATAAAATAGAAACAAAGCGTAATATCAATATTGTAAACTTCATAAAAGTGCCGAATTTTGCATCAGAAAAATAAAAACCCTATTAAAATACATTTCCATGCATTATTTACCTTTTATCATTTGGAGCATGATATCCTTTTCTATCATGGGAGCTCTTGCCTATTGCATCATCTCAAAATTAAAATCCCTGTTTCCTGAGAGACATCCAGAACTCAACATTCACGAAGACGAAGTCTCCTTCAACCAGTCTAAACCTTATCACTATATCCAATACACTGAGCGTATCCTCAGCCTGTGGCCCATGAATTTCCACAAATTCGGCAACATCTGATAACCTCTCAGCTCAGAAACAAATGAACACCTATCTGACATGGAACTGAGACAACTCAGATATTTTGTCAAAGTTGCAGAACTTAAGAACTTCTCCAGCGCCGCACGTTTGTTGAACATCACACAAAGTACCTTATCCCAACAAATCAGACAATTGGAGCAGGAACTGGGTGTGGAACTCCTCATTAGAGACTCACGTCATGTAGAGTTGAACGACATGGGTAAAGTCTTCCTGCCTTCTGCCAGAAGGACACTGCAGGAAGCCAATACCTGTATCGAACGTATCCACGACGTACAAGGACTGCGTTCGGGAACACTCAACATTGGAGTTACCTTCACTTTCTCCAAATTACTGAAAGAGTCAGTCATTGCCTTCTTGAAAAAGTACCCCGATATCCAACTGAACATCTGTTGCTATTCCATGGAAGAACTGATGGAGAAGTTGAAGAAAGGAGAAATCGACCTCGCTCTGAGCTACAAGCCCTCAATAAACTACGAGGACATCGATTCTCATATCCTCTTTGATAACCACCTCTCTGTCATCATGAGAAAAGGACATCCGCTGGCCAACAAAAAATTACTCCGATTTCAGGATCTGGAAGATTGGAGAATAGCCTTGCCTGCCAAAGGGCTACAGGCTCGCAATACATTTGACCGCATCGTCAACGGACAGAATTACTACCTGAATGTGTGTCTGGAAGTCAATGACGCCGATATCCTGTTGGACTTGGCTGCATCCAGTGATATGATTACCCTGCTATCGAGTGCCACCTCCCGACACAATGAGAATGTCATCGCAGTACCACTAGACTATGCAAATACAGATATGGAAGGATGTTTCCACATTCTCAAGAATGCATATATGAAACATACCACCAAAGAATTCCTGCGATTGCTGTGCGAAAACAAAATATACGACATGACTCTCATGGATATCCTGCAAAAAAAATGACATTCGTCACATCCACAAATTCAACTATTGACAAACCAACAATCAATAACACTCTCATTTACATACAATACACATATACATCATGAACTGGTTAGAACTACTGATATGGGGACCTGGAGTAGCCCATTCCATTCTTCTCATCGCTGTTGTTATCCTCATGGGACTTTCACTAAGCAATGTAAAAATATGCGGTGTGTCTCTTGGAGTGACCTGGATACTGTTCGCTGGCATTCTCTTCAGCCATTTTGGCATCCTTCTGGATGATTGCACCAGTCATTTCGTCAAGGAATTCGGTCTCATTCTATTCATCTATTCTATCGGCATACAGGTAGGACCAGGCTTCTTCTCCTCCTTCCGTAGCGGTGGAATCACACTGAACATACTGGCTGCATCCATGATATTTCTGGCATGCATTATCGCCTATCTCTTCCATATATTTACCGGCACGAGCCTTTATGCCATGATTGGAGTACTCTATGGTGCCGTCACCAATACTCCAGGTCTTGGAGCAGCCCAGCAAACCTTCAGCGATATGCACGCGGGGGAATCCTGCTCCCTCTTTGCCCAAGGATACGCCGTAGCCTATCCTCTTGGAGTAGTAGGTATCATCCTCTGCATAGTCTTTATCAAGTCTCTCTTCAAGATTAAACTGGAAGAAGAAGCCAAACTCTTTGTTGCCAATGCAGACAGAAACGGTTACAACCTTCAGCAGAAAATCAAGGAGGAAATGAAAGCAAAAGGTATCCCCATCGAGAAACCTCATCTCCCCTACATTTTCTTAGGAATCTGTCTCGGTGTAGTACTAGGATGTATCCCTATTGAATTCCCCGGAATGCCAGTACCCTTCAAACTAGGATTGGCTGGAGGACCGCTCATCATCTCTATCCTGATTGCCAAATTCGGCTCACGCATCCACCTCATCACCTACACCACATCATCTGCTAACCTGCTTATGCGTGAAATTGGCATCTGCCTGTTTATGGCTGCTGTAGGTCTGGGAGCAGGACAAGGATTCATTGAGACTATCCTCAATGGCGGCTACCTGTGGGTACTCTACGGATTCCTCATCACCATTATTCCCTGCCTTGTTATCGGTATCATCGCCAGAGTCATCTTCCGACTCAGTTACTTTACCATTGCAGGTATGATAAGCGGTGCCACCACTGACCCTCCTGCACTTGCTTATAGCAACAGCATCTGCAAAAGCGACCAGGCTTCAGTAGCCTACACCACGGTCTACCCTTTGTCCATGTTCTTGAGAGTACTGGCAGCGCAAGTACTGGTGCTTATCGCAGGTTGATACTAAGAATCATCGCCTTAAGAAGATATTTATCAATAAGGTAACACACTTTTTTTTGTAACAGGTTAGCCCTGGCTTTCACAAGCTGGGGCTTTACTATACCTTATAGACTCTGAGGTTTCAATGGCAGAAAAACAGATCGAAATGGAGGAACTATGCCCTCATCAAGTCTGTTTGAACTTAACGGAGAGGGCAGTAGGAAGCAACAGAGAAAAAAGTTCACGCCCCCCAAGTGGAAAAATTATGATTTTACTATATTTTTGTCCCGTATTACTATCTCCCACGGCATAGCAGTTAAATGATATCTGAGAGTATATTGACTGCTTCCTCTTAGCATCGTCGCTTCTTTTAAAAAGCACCGTCGATTCTTTTGGAAAGCACCGACGACTCTTTTGCTGAGCACCATGAATACTTGGGCCAGTCCATCAACTTCATTTCCCAAAGGAGTCATTTCCAGCTTTCTCCGAACTCTTTTTTTCTTCATCAACTGAAATTGTAGACAGTTGGGCAGAAGTCATACTGAATCAACAGACACCCGCCACAAGCCCCTCCTGCTTTTGTTGACAAAACGGTCATATCGGACATGCCGAACCCAAGAGTTTTGTTGGGCCATGCCAGGATATGTGCTTGCGCTATTGAAGAACTGGCATCCATGAGACGGAGTCTTTCCCCTGACTGGCACCCTGCAAGAAAGGAAACGATAGCGGGATTTACTCTATCTGTCACTTTCCGCCCCACTAAAAAATATTACTGACCCTGAAGTTGACTGAAATACCCGAAAATTCATGATAGAAAGTGAAAGCCAGACTGGTAAATAATTCCAATCTGGCTGAATAAAAAAACATTTGTAGTTCTAACTCTATTATCTATCAAACAATGTACTGCGAACTGATAGATTCGTTATTCTCAATC